>JBASAH010000392.1:0-12452 GCA_049650505.1 Xanthobacteraceae bacterium | reverse complement strand
GTCGAGAACAAGCCCGGCGCCAACGGCGCCGTGGCCGCGCAATATGTGGCGCAGTCCGAGCCCGACGGCTACACGCTGTTCTTCACCACCGCCGGCGCCATTGCGCTGAGCCCGGCCTTTCACCCGGATCTGAATTACGACCCGATCAAGGATTTTGCCGCCGTCGGCGAGGCGGCGATCAACTCGCCGGTGCTGGTGGTGAATGCGGGCCTGAAGGTCAGTTCGGCGCGCGAGCTTGCCGAGCTGGCGCGCAAGAAACCCGGCGCCATCACGATCGGCATCACCGGACGCGGCGCCATGTCCGATCTCGCTTTGCAATTATTCGAGGCGGACGCCGGCATTCGATTGCAGTCGGTGCCGTACCGCGGGGCGGCGCAAGCGATCAGCGACGTTCTTGGCGGGCGGCTCGACGGCTTGGTCGGCGACATTCCGACCGTGATGGGGCAAGTGCGCGCCGGCAAACTCAAAGCGCTCGCCACGGCGTCAAAGGAGCGTTCCGACATTTTCCCGGATGTTGCGACCTTTGTTGAGCAAGGATCTCCCGGCGTCATTTGCGATAACTGGGCCGGCGTGCTGGCGCCGGCCGCCACGCTCGCGCCGGTCATCGCCAAGTTTAATGCCGCCATGGTCGCCGCACTCAGAGAGCCCGATCTGCGGGCGCAATTGCGCGAATCCGGGACCACGCCGGCGCCAAGTTCGCCGCAGCAATTCGAAGCTTATTTACGCCATGAGATCGCGCGCTGGCGCGCGGTCATCCGCGAGAAGGGGCTGACCGGGGAGTAGCGGCTGAGCTAGGTCACCATCTCGCGCATGATGCGATAAAGCCGCGATTGGCCTTCGAAACCGATGCCCGGCCGATCGGACAGCGTGATGTAGCCGTTCGCAAGCTGCGCATCGTCGGCAAAGCCGCCAAAATCGCCAAACACACCGGGATAGGATTCCGCGCCGCCGAGGCCGAAGCCGGCGGCGATGGCGAGCGACATCTGATTGCCGCCATGCGGGAACATCAGGCTGCGCGGCCATTGCTGGCGCGCCAGCATCGCGAGCGTGCGGGCATATTGCACGATGCCATAGGCTTGCGGCGGATCGACCTGAATAACGTCATTGCGCTGCGGGTTCAGTCCGCCGAAGCGGACGAGGTTCTCTACGTCCTGGGTAGAAAACAGATTCTCTCCGGTCGATAGCGGCGGATCGTAGACTGCGGCGATTTCAGTCAACAGCGCGAAATCGAGCGGATCGCACGGCTCTTCGAACCAGCGCAGCCCGAACGGCGCGAGACCGCGCGCATAAGCAAGCGCTTCGTCGCGGCCGAATTTCGAATTGGCGTCGACTGCGAGCTTGCCGCCGCGCGGCAGGATCGATTTTACCGCCTCGACGCGCCTGAGATCGTCGGCAAGTGGCATGCCGCCGACTTTCATCTTCACCATCGTATAGCCGGCGTCGAGATGCGCGCGCATTTCGTCCTGGAGATGCTCGATCGTCTTGCCGGGCGCATACCAGCCACCGCCGACATAACAGAACACTTTGTCCATCGCCTTGCCGCCGTTATAGCGCTCGGCGAGCAAACGATGCAGCGGCTTGCCGGTGATCTTGGCGACCGCGTCCCACACCGCGACTTCGATCGTGCCGATACCGATCGAGCGCTCGCTGTGCCCGCCGGATTTCTCGTTACGCATCATGACGGCGAGAATTTTTTCCGGCGCGAAATTATCGCCGGCCTCGTTGAAAAGCGAGTGCGGCTCGGCGTTGAGGATGCGCGGAATAAACCGCGCGCGCATCTGGGCGCCGCAGGCATAGCGTCCGGTCGAGTTGAAAGCGAAGCCGCAGACCGTTTCGCCGTCGCGCTTGACGTCGGTCATCACCGCGACCACCGAAGTGGTCATTTCGGAAAAGTCGATGCTCGAATTGGCGAGCGAGGAGTTCAGCGGAACGCTGGTCTCGCGAATATCGACAATGCGCATGCGTGCAATCGCGTTCTAGCGGTCGATCAATCGACGTGGATGCCTGCGGCTTTCACCACTTTGTCCCAGCGTGCCATTTCCGCCTTGATGCGGTCGGCGAACTGATCCGGGCTGTTAGCGACCGGCACGAAACCGAGGGTATCGAGCTTCTTTCGGGTCTCGGGATCGGCGGCCATTTTGACGATCGCCGCATTCCATTTGTCGATGACCGCTTTCGGCGTGCCGGCCGGGGCCAGGATTCCGGTCAGCGTATCGCTTTCCAGGCCGGGCACACCTTCTTCGACATTGGTCGGCAGATCGGGCAGCGCCGTTAATCGCTCCTTCGCCAGTATTGCGATGCCGCGCAGGCTGCCGTCCTTGACGTTGCCCATCGCCGGCGGCAAGGCGGTGAATGCGATCGGCGTGTGATTGCCGAGCGTGGAATTGACAGCGAGCGGCGCGCCATTGAACGGCACCGTCACGAGATCGAGATTGTAAGTCTGTTTGAATAATTCGCCGGCAAGATGCGGGGTGGAGCCGGTGGCCGGTTGTGCGTAGCTGTATTTACCGGGATTGGCCTTGATGAGTGCGATCAGCTCCTTCAGATCTTTCGCCGGCACGGAAGGGTGCACCGTGACGACGTTGGGCGAGGCGGCGACCAGCGAAATCGGCATGAAATCCTTGACCGGGTCATAGCCGATCTTGCTGTACATGCTCGGATTGATGATGAAGCCGGTCGAGACGACGACGATGGTATAGCCGTCCGGCGCCGCGCGACCCGCGGCCTCGACGCCGATATTGCCGCCGGCGCCCGGCATGTTCTCGACATAAAGCTGCTGGCCCCAGGCGTCGGACAATCGCTCAGCCACCATGCGCCCGATCACGTCGGTCGGGCCGCCCGCAGCGAACGGCACAATGACGCGGACCTTGTGATCAGGATAATTGTCGGCGGCGCGGCCAGGCGCGGCGAACAGTGCGGCGAACATTGCTGCGAACAGCGCGGCGACTGCCAGGCTTGCGCAAAACACAAAACCACGAGCCGCGACCGTTCGCATGCCATCCTCCTCTGACGCACAAGAATGCTATCATCGCCCCATCTTTCAGGCGAGCGGCGCGCCGCAGTTTTCTCATCCGCCGCACCAGCAAAAGGGCAGGGGACGCAAAAAATGACCGAGCGCAAGGTGACGCGAGACGATCTCCGCCAAGCGGCGGAGAAGTACAAGAACTGGGGCAAATGGGGACCCGCCGACGAGATCGGCACGCTCAACTATACGCAGCCGGAGGACATCGTCGCCGCGGCGCGGCTCGTTAAAAAGGGCAAGGTGATTTCGCTGGCGCTCAATTTCGACAATAACGGACCGCAGGGCGGAAAGACCAGTTATCCGGCGCTCGGCCGCATCAATCCCTTACACACCATGCTGCGCACCGGGACCGATGCCTATGCTGGCGTGCTCGACAAGCGCGGCATTCGCGCCGCCGACGACATGGTGGTGATGCCGCTGCAATGCGGCACGCAATGGGACGGCCTCGGCCACGTGTTTTATGAAAACTATATGTGGAACGGCTACGATTGCCGCGAAGTCTCGTCGTTCGGCGCGCAGAAATGCGGCATCGAAAAAACCAAGGACAAGATGGTCGGCCGCGGCGTGTTTCTCGACGTCGCCTGCGCCCTGGGCAAAGATTGCCTCGACGATGGCTACGGCATCACCTGCGACGATCTCGATCTCACCGCCAAGAAACAGAATGTCGGGTTCAAGCGCGGCGATTACATCGTCGTGCGCACCGGCCAGATGGAGCGTTGCCTCAAAGCCGGCAGTTGGGACGGCTATCCCGGCGGCGACGCACCGGGCTTCGCCTTCGAGACGCTGGAGTTCGTCGCGCGCACGCAGCTCGCCGCGCTTGCCAGCGACACTTGGGGCTGCGAAGTGCGGCCGAACAATACGGAGGGCGGCATCAATCAGCCCTGGCACTGGATCACTATCCCGATCATGGGCATGACCATGGGCGAGATTTTTTACGTTAAGGATCTTGCCGAGGACTGCGCGGCCGACGGCGTCTACGAATTCATGTTCGTGGCGCCAGCGATCCCGATCACCGGCGCGGTCGGCTCGCCGACCAATCCGCTGGCGATCAAATGACGCGATAGCGTCATCCCGGACGGGCGAAGCCCGATCCGGGATCTTGCGCTGCCGGCTCGGCAGGCGGCGCAAATTTCAGACCGGTCAGCAGTGCAATTCCGGCAAGCGCGGTGAGCACCGCGGCGAAAATCATATGCGCGTTAAGCGGGCTGCCGGCGGCGGAGAGCGTTCCGATCCCGATCACCGGCAGCGAATTGCCGGCAAATAGCGCAACCATGTAACTCGAAACGACTTCGCTGCGCCGGTCGGCTGGCGCGATACGGTTGATCACTTCGAGACTGCCGCGATAACCAAGCCCGCCGGCGAGCCCGCCCAGTGCCGCTGCGAAAACAAGCAGTGCCAGCGAGTGCGCGAGTTCTGCTCCGACGACAATCCAAACGCTCGGCACCAAGAGCAGCAAGGCGATTAGCGTCGCCGCTTGGCTGGCGAGCTTGCGGCTGGTCAGGATGACCACCGCGGCAACCAGAAACAGTTCGCACACCACGCCGCCGGCGACGAGCGGAGCGGATTGATGCAGGCTTTCGCCAAGCAGGCTTGGGATCAACGCCGAGTAGAAGCCGATCAGCGAGAAGGTGGCAAAGCCAGTCACGGCCGGAGACACAAATTGCAGCCGGATGGGCTGCGGCACGCCAATGCGGGGACGAAGCGATACGTCGCGAACGGACTTTCGCTCCAGCACGGTTTCGCGCGGCACAAAGATCGCGCCGGCGGCGCCGCACAGCAGAACCAGATACGCAAAATAGCAAAGCCGGAGCGGCGCAAAGGCGAATTGCGCGAACAAGCCACCCAGCAGCGGCCCGGCCGCGCAACCGAAGAAATTTGCCGCCGAGGGGATGCGGGCGGCGCCGCCGCTAGCGCGGCCGGCATAAAGTTCGGCAATCCAGGCCGTGGCCGCGCCGCTGGCTAGCCGCTCAAGCCGCGTGCTGCGAACAGCCACGCCGTGTTCTCGGCCGCGGCAAACACAACCGTGCTGGCAATGCCGATGGCAATGGCCGGCAGGCTCGCGGCGTGCCGCCCGATCTGATCGGCGAGGCGGCCGAAGACCAAGAGCGCCGCCAGATTGCCGAGGACGTAGGTCGCGTAGATCAGCGTCAGCGTGACGGCCGAGAAGCCAAAGGCTTCCCGGTAAAGCGGATAGAGCGGTGTCGGCAAAATCGCACCGACAAACATTACGCCGAGCTCGCCGGCGACTGCCGCAAGCGCGATACGATTATGGCCGGGGGAGGTGGGATTGCGCATTGCCGTACATAGATTAGGTTTGAAACTGTCAAAATCGAGTACGGCACACCGCCATGAGCACCAATCTCGAAACCAAACACTATCCCGTCACGCATAGCGAGGCGGAATGGCGCAAAATATTGACGCCTGAGCAGTACCACATCATGCGCGAGCACGGCACCGAGCGGCCGGGCAGTTGCGCACTCAATTACGAAAAGCGCGCTGGAGCGTTCTACTGCGCCGGCTGCGGACAAAAGCTGTTCGTCTCGAAAACCAAGTTCGAGAGCGGCACCGGCTGGCCGAGCTTCAACGATCCCGAGCCGGGCGCAGTCGATAGCTCGACTGACAGCAGTTGGGGCATGACGCGCACCGAGGTGCATTGCAGCCGCTGCGGCAGCCATCTCGGCCACGTATTCGAAGACGGCCCACCACCGACCAACTTGCGCTATTGCATCAATGGCGTCGCGATGGACTTCAAGCCGGAATAGGCTCGCGCGCGGGCAGCGCGGCGTTAAGGGGGGACGATGCGTATCGTCGATTTAAGCCGCGAGCTTTATCATCGCACGCCGTCCTATCCGGGGCAGCCGCCGATCATCCACGGCGTGTGGAAGACGCACGAAGAGGCGTTCGTCGATTCCGGCAATGTCCAGGGCAATGCCGTGATGTTTTTCTCCATGCCCGATCACGGCGGCACGCATATCGACGCACCGCGCCATTTCGGCAAAACCGGCACGCCGATCGACAAATATCCGCTGGAGAACTGCATCGTCCGCGGCATCTGCATCGATCTCCGCCATATCGCTCCCCGCGCCGAGATCGCGCCGGCGGACCTCGAAGCGGCGGTGAAAAAAGCCGGAGTGGCTATACCGAAAAAGGGCACTGTGCTCCTTTGCACCGGCCATCACGCCCGCACCTTTCCGACGCCGGCCTATTCAACCGACAATCCCGGCGTCAACGTCGCGGCGACCGAATGGCTGGCCCGCCAAGGCATCGTGCATTTCGGCATCGACTCGATGCGGCCGGGGCCGGAAGGCAAGGTCAACGCGCTCGTCCACAAAGCCTGCCTCGAGCTCGACATCACCCATATGGAGAGCCTGTGCAATTTGGAATCGCTGCTCGGGCAGGGCGAATTCCAATTCATCGGCCTGCCGCTGAAATGGCGCGAAGGCACCGGCTCGCCGATCCGCGCGGTGGCGGTGTTTGACGATTGACGTTCTGAAATTGCTTTCGTCTCCCTGACCCTCCCCGACAGGGGAGAACGTTGTGTGTTGGACAAGGAACGTGAGAAACGCGAATGCTGCTCGGACACAATCGCAAGATGACCGGCGCGCAGTGCCTCGCCGATATGCTCAAAGGTTACGGCGTCAGCCATGTCTTTCACGTGCCCGCGGTGTTGCGCACAACCTTCGCCGAAATGGAGCGCCGCACCGAGATCAAGCGCTTGCACGTGCACGGCGAGAAAGCCGCCGCCTATATGGCGGACGGTTATGCCCGCGCCTCGGGCAAGCCCGGCATCTGCATGGCGCAGGTGATTGGCGCGCTCAATCTCGCCGCTGGATTGCGCGACGCCTGGCTCGCGCATGCGCCGGTGATCGCCATGACCGGCGGGCGTGAGCCGAAAACCAAGTTCCGCAAGGTCTATCAGGAGATCGACGACATGCCGGCGTTCGAGCCGGTGACCAAGTTCAACGCCACCGTCGATGACGTGGCGCGCTTTCCCGACATGGTGCGCCAGGCATTTCGTTCGGCAGTGACCGGCTGTCCCGGCCCGGTGCATCTGCAATTTCGCGGCAATGAAGGTCAGGTCGACGCCGAGGAAGCGGACATGGAGCCGCTGGTCGAGCCGCAATTTGCCCGCGTGCCGCCGTTTCGCCCCGAACCTGACGAGATGAGTCTCCGCGCGGCGCTGACGATCCTGCAAGACGCGGCGCGGCCGGTGATCGTCGCCGGCGGCGGGGTGCGCGCTTCTGGCGCGGCATCCGAGCTCGTCGCGCTCGCCGAAGCCCTGCAGATCCCGGTCGCTACGTCGCTCAACGGCAAGGATGCAATTGCCGGCAATCATCCGCTGTCGGTCGGCGTGGTCGGCACCTATTCGCGCGAGAGTGCAAACAAGGTCGTCAATGCCGCGGATCTGGTCGCTTTCATCGGCACTGAGACCGGCGGTATGACCACGCATTTCTGGGCGGTGCCGCAGATCGGCACGCCGGCCATTCAGATCGACATCGACCCGGAAGCTCTCGGCCGCAACTATCCGCTGCGCGCCGCGGTCAATGGCGATGCCAAGACGATCCTGGCGCGCATGCTGGCGCATGCGGATCGAGCCAGCGCCGCAAAACGCAAAAAGTGGATCGGCGAAGTGCAAACGATCTGCCGGGCGTGGCGCGACAAATATCAGCCGGCGCTCGCATCGGATGCGGTGCCGATCCGGCCGGAACGGCTGTGCCATGAACTCACGCGCCATGTGCCGGACGACGCCATCATCGTCGTCGACACCGGACATGCCGGCATGTGGATGGGCGGCATGTTCGATCTGAGGTCAACGCGGCAAAGTTATATGCGCAGCGCCGGGCATCTGGGTTGGGCTTTCCCCGCGGGGCTCGGCGCCAAATGCGCCTGTCCCGACCGGCCGGTCGTCACGTTTACCGGCGATGCCGGATTTTGGTACCACATCGCTGAAGTGGAGACCGCGGCGCGCTGGAATATCAATGCGGTGACGGTGGTCAACAACAATTCCGGTGGCAATCAATCAAAGCGCGGCTTCGATCGCGTCTATGGCGGCAAGCAAACCGACAAGGCGCGCGAATTATGGACCTTCCGCAAGACCGATTTCGCGCGCATCGCGCAGGATATGGGCGCGCTCGGCATCCGCGTCGAGCAAGCGTCCGCTTTTCCGGCGGCGCTCGCTCAGGCGCTCGCCGCGCAACGTCCTGCAGTGATCGATGTCGTCACCGATATTGATGCTTTGGCGCCGGTGGCTGTCGCTTGAAGGACTCGGTGCCGTCCCGGGCCATAGAGGCGCGGAACAAACCCGCAATTGACAGGTTGGTGCGATGCGGAGGCGGTCGTCCTGCGAGCCTATCCGCGTTCGTTATTCCGCGAGGCAACATGTTTCAACATCGTGCATCGGATTTCTCTCCCAGCGTTGCGGTCATCCAGAAGCATCTGGGCGTTGTGGAGAAGGAACTTGAGAAGATCGGCCGCATCGCCGGCCGGCGGACGTCCGACGCCGCCGCCGCGGCTGGCGACCAAATTGGCGACGCCATTTCCACGATTTTGAGCGAGATGGTGGATCGCTTCCGCAAAGGCGGGCAGGCTGCCGGCGATCAAGCCGGGCGTTTGGGGAACCAGGCGCTCGACCTCGGCGCGAAATTCGGCAGCGATGCCTTGCAGCGGGTCGCCAGCGAAGCCGAGAACCGGCCGCTCATCACCGTCGGCGTCGCACTCGGCATCGGCATTTTGATCGGCGCGGCGGTTTTGGGCAGCGTCAACAGCGGCGGCAGCCGCCGGCGTCGTTGAGTTAGAGCATCATCCGGAAAAGTGGAAACCGGTTTTCCGAAAAGATCATGCTTTAGGAAATTCTGCCGTAGGGTCAGCCTTCACCCATCTCGCGCAAAATTTCGGCGGTGTGTTCGCCAAGACGCGGTGACGGCCGCTCGGAGGCCATTGGCGCGCCGTCCAGCACAATCGGGGTTCGAATGCCCGGGATGATTCCGCCTTTGGCCGCCGGGCTTTTTAATTCGAGCCGCATGCCGCGATGAATGACCTGCGGGTCGGCAAAGACCTGCTGCAGATCATTGATCGGACCGGCCGGGATGCCGGCGGCTTCCAGCCTATCTAAAAGCTCTTCGCGGTTCATGCGCGAGGTCAGCGTGGATAGTTTGCCGACCAGTTCGGCGCGACGCTCGACCCGACCTTTATTGTCCTTATACGCCTTGTCTTGCGCGAGCTCGGGCGCGCCGAGAATGCCGCACAGTTTGACGAACTGGGCGTCGTTGCCAGTGGCAATGATGATGCGCCCGTCGGCGACCGGAAATTCCTGATAGGGGACAAGGTTCGGATGGGCATTGCCAATGCGCTTGGGAAGTTCGCCGGACACGAGATAGTTGAGCGCCTGAAAGGCGAGCGTGCCGACCGTCGAATCGACCAGCGCGGCATCGACGTAACCGCCGCGTCCGGTCTTCTCGCGCCGCACCAGGGTGGCCAGGATGCCGATGGTCGCATAGACGCCGGAGAAAATATCTGCAATCGGCACGCCGACCCGCGTCGGCGGGCCGTCGGGCGCGCCGGTCATGCCCATGATGCCGCCGATGCCTTGCGCCATAAGGTCGTAACCGGCGCGCGCGGCCGACGGTCCGGATTGCCCGAAACCGGTGACCGAGCAGTAGATCAACCGCGGATTGGCCGGCCCCAGGCTTTTGTAGTCGAGGCCGAACTTGACCAAGCCGCCGACCTTGAAGTTCTCGATGAGCACATCCGAGCGCGCCGCGAGCTTCTTAACGAGCCGCTGGCCCTCGGCAGTGGTGAAGTCCAGCTCGATCGAGCGCTTGCCGCGGTTGGCGCAGTGAAAATAGGCGGCGTCGAGGTGGCCGCCGTCGGCGGCGGGGACGAAAGGCGGGCCCCAGGCGCGGGTATCGTCGCCGGTCCCGCTGCGTTCGACCTTGATGACGTCGGCGCCGAGATCGGCAAGGATCTGCGCGGCCCACGGGCCGGCCAAAATGCGGGATAGTTCGAGTACGCGCAATCCAGCCAACGGCCCCGGCATAAGCCACTCCACAAGCTGCGCGCGGCGGGCGCCGCGCCGACGCTTAACTGCCCAACGCACGGCTGTTTGTCTACCGGTCTTTAACCTTTCGCCAGCTTGTCATTGGGGGCATGCATCATTAGTTAAATCTTGCCGGATGGGATGATGCGGTGAACACCACCTTTTTCAGCGAAATGCTGCAAAGCATCGCGGACCGCAGCCGCGCATTGATCAAGCGCGAGCGGCGCGAAGCGGCGCATGAACGCTCCGCCGGTCTGATCGAACTCTGCGAGGACTTGCTGTCCGGCCGCGGCGAGGCTTCCGGCGTGGCGCTGGCGCAAGAAATACTGGCGCACTACGCCGAACTGACCACCGGACCGCGCATCGCCTTCTTCGAATCCCTGGCCAAGACCTTCGGTCACGACCGGCCAACCATCGAGCGCGCGATCGCCGCTTGGCGTCAATCGCCGTCTGACGAGACCGCCGCCGCGCTTCATGTCGGCAGCGAGCCGCGGCGGCTGGAGCTGTTTCGGCGCCTTAATCTCGCGCCCGGAGGTACCGCGGCACTGGTGCACATGCGCGAGCAACTGCTCGACGCGATGGATCACCGCGACGATCTCGGCGTCGTCGATAATGACTTCGTTCACTTGTTCTCGTCATGGTTCAACCGCGGATTTTTGGTGCTGCGCCGCATCGACTGGTCGACCTCGGCGGCGATCCTGGAAAAGATCATCCGTTATGAAGCGGTCCATGAGATCAGCGACTGGGCCGATTTGCGCCGGCGTATCGATCCGCCGGATCGCCGCTGCTATGCGTTCTTTCATCCGGCCCTGGTTGACGAGCCGCTGATCTTCGTCGAAGTGGCGCTAACCCGCGCGATTCCACCCGCCATCGCGCCGATCCTCTCTGACAAACGCGATCCGGTCGAGCCGCAGCGTGCCACCACCGCGGTGTTCTATTCGATCACCAATTGTCAGCGCGGCCTGACTGGCGTGACCTTCGGCCATTTTCTCATCAAGCAGGTGGTCGAGGAAGTTTCCCGCGAGATCCCGGGCGTCGGCGCGTTTGTGACGCTGTCGCCGGCGCCGAACTTCGCCGAATGGCTCAACCGTGAGCGCGCTAATGACCACTCCACCGCGCTCGACAATCACGATCGCGAAGTGCTTTCGGCTCTAGACACCGAGGGTTGGTGGCGGTTACCCGATCTTGCCGAACGAATTCGCGAACCGTTCATTCGCGCCGCGGCATGGTATTATTTGCGCGCGCGCAACGGCCGTAGCCTGCCCGTCGACGCCGTCGCCCGCTTCCATCTCGGCAATGGCGCGCGGCTTGAGCGGCTCAATTGGCTCGCCGACACGTCCGATCGGGCGCTGAAACAATCCTATGGGCTGATGGTGAATTATCTCTACGATCTCGATTACATCGAGCGCAATCACGAGGCCTACGCGCAGCACCGCGCGGTCGTCGCTGCAAACGCCGTGACCCGACTGGTGCATATCCCAGAGCGGGAGATCGTTCCGGTAGCCGGATAGCCTTCTTTCCGGATCGGCGTTGGATGTCACGCAGCAGCCCGTTCCATCGTTAAGGCGCAGCCGAGTAGTCGCATGACGGCAGTGCCGCGTGAAAACGGAAGCAGCAAAATGCTTGCTCTCCTCGGGGTCCTGGAAACGGCGCTCTATGTCGAGGCATTCGAGCGCGCCTGTCCGTTCTATGAACAGGTCCTTGGGCTAAACAGCATTTATCGCGACCCGCGGCTTTGCGCCTACGATGTCGGTCATCGCGGCGTCCTGCTGTTATTCTTGCGCGGCCATTCGTTGGACACGGTGCATCTCCCCGGCGGTACGATTCCGCCGCACGACGGGGCGGGTCCGGTGCATGTGGCCTTTTCCATCGCCGCAGATGAGCGCGATGTCTGGGAGCGGCGGCTGAAGGATGCCGGCGTCGCGATCGAAGGCCGCACGCATTGGCCGCGTGGCGGCGACAGCATTTATTTCCGCGATCCGGACGGCCATCTGCTCGAATTGGCAACGCCCGGGCTATGGGCGGGATATTAGTGGATCGCGCCGCCCCTCACGACTTGCCGTAAACCGGCACGATCGCGCCGCGGGTCACGCGATTATCCGGTGAAGCGAGGAACGCGATCGTCGCCGCCACCTCTTCCACCTTGGGCCATAGCGCATGATCGGCTTTCGGCATGGCCTGCCGATTGGCCGGTGTATCCATGATCGAGGGCGCAACGGCATTAACCAGAATGCCATCCTTGGCGACTTCCTCAGCGAGCGCCACGGTGAGCGCTGCGACGCCGGCTTTGCTGACCGTGTAGGCCGTCATGCCGGCCCCGCTCCGCCATTCCAGCGCCGGGCGCGCGGCCACGTTGACGATCCGCCCGCCGTCAGTCGTTGCGCCGCCACTCAT
>JBASAH010000391.1:0-5348 GCA_049650505.1 Xanthobacteraceae bacterium | reverse complement strand
TCCGATTCAATCAGCGTCTCAAATCCGTATTTGTATTGATCGACGTCGATGCGCCGGACCTGCTCGACGGTCTCTTGTACTGCCGGCATTCGTCCCTCCGCTCACGGTTTCAAGGACCGCGGGTTGGATTTAGTCGGTATGGTCAGGTGGCCTTTAGCTTCGGTTCACCCCCGTGGGGCCGTTTTTGACGCGATATCAAGCGATTAAACGGCGAAATTCATTCGCTTCCTGCAGTTTTTTAGGCTGCGATGCCTCGTTCCCCCTTAGATAATGCACTTGCAAGCTTTGTCCAAGCGCTCAGGAACTTTTCGACGTCGGCCTCGGTCGTGCTCCATCCGAGGCTTACGCGCACGGCCCCGCGCAGGAGCGTTGGCGAAACGCCCATAGCGGCAAGGACATGCGACGGCTGTACCTTGCCCGAAGAACAGGCCGCACCCGAGGACACGGCCACGCCTTCGAGGTCGAAGGCAATCACGGCAGTCTCGGCCTTGATCCCGGCCAGCGCGAACAGCGAGGTGTTCGGCAGCCGGTCGACGCCTCCCTCACGGCCGAACACCACCGCATCCGATGCGATCGCCAGTAAGCCCACTTCCATCCGATTGCGTAGCGCCGCCATATGCGCCGATTCGCTCTCGCGACGCACGCGCGCCGCGGCGGCAGCCGCGCCGAATGCCGCAATGCCAGCGATGTTTTCGGTTCCGGCGCGCAGCCCCCGTTCCTGGCCGCCGCCGCGCAGCAGCGGCTCGGGAAAGTGAACGTCCTCGCGGGCGCGCACCAGCGCCCCGACGCCCTTGGCGCCGCCGATTTTGTGGGCCGAGAGCGTGAGGAGATCGGCGTCGAGGGCCGTCATGTCGCAAGCGATGCGGCCAATGGCTTGAACGGCGTCGACGTGAAGAAGACCGCCCGCTTCATGCACGATTGCCGCAGCCGCGGCGACCGGCTGAACGATGCCGGTCTCGTTATTGGCGAGCATCAGTGAAACCAGCGGCCGCGGCGTATTGGCAATGGCGCGCGCCAGTGCGGCGAGGTCGAGCCTGCCGTCCGGACCGACCGGCACTTCTTCAGTTGCGTCGCGGGGAAAGCGTCCGCCGCCTCGCACCGAGACATGCTCGATGGCCGAGATAAATAGGCGCGTGCGCGGCCGCTTCTCGTCCGCGGTCTCAATCGCCGGCGTCAGCGCCAGCATGTTGGCTTCGGTTCCACTCGAGGTGAAAACCACGTTCCCCGGCAGCGTCCCGACCAGCGTCGCAACCTCTTCCCGCGCGGCCTCGATCAGCGCCCGGACGGCGCGGCCTTCGGCGTGTACCGAGGATGGATTGCCGGCAAGCGAAATGGCGGCGGTGAACGCCGCTTTCGCCTCCTCGCGCATGGGCGCGGTGGCGTTCCAGTCTAAATAGCTGCGCGCGGACATGCCTGTGCGACTGCTCGTTGTGCTTGCTTTTCGGCCCCTGGCCTGTGCTAGAAGTCGCGGCCCAAGCCGTGATGGGAACAAGCCCTCACGGGAACAAGCCGTTACCGGACCAAGCCATTATCGGATCAGGATCATCGCCTGTTCCAAAAATACCATGGGGTATTAGTGACTTACGTGCGGTGGCCGTCAACGTCAAGCAAGCTCTGTTTGCCGCCATTGCACTAGGCCCATCGGCAGGGATCGAGGTTAACAACAAATGCCCGAAGTCATTTTTACGGGGCCGGCCGGCCGCATCGAAGGCCGCTATCACCCGGCCAAACAAAAGAACGCCCCGATCGGCATCGTGCTGCACCCGCATCCGCAATTCGGCGGGACGATGAACCACCAGATCGTCTACCAGACGTACTACGCGTTCGTGCACCGCAACTTTTCCGCCCTGCGCTTTAATTTCCGCGGTGTCGGACGCAGCCAAGGCGCGTTCGACCACGGCATCGGCGAATTGTCAGATGCGGCCTCGGCGCTCGATTGGGCGCAATCGGTCAATACCGAGGCGCGCAGTTGCTGGATTGCCGGCTTCTCGTTCGGCGCCTGGATCGGCATGCAGCTTTTGATGCGGCGGCCGGAGATCGAAGGCTTCATCTCGATCGCGCCGCCCGCCAATCTTTATGACTTTTCGTTCCTAGCGCCCTGCCCGTCCTCCGGGCTGATCATCCACGGCGACAAGGATGCGGTCGTGCCGCATCGCGATGTGACCACGCTCGTCGAGAAGCTCAAAACGCAAAAAGGCATCGTCATCGAGCAGAAGATCGTGCCCGGCGCCAACCATTTCTTCGACGGCAAGATCGAGACGTTGATGACGTCGGTCGGCGGCTATCTGGACAAGCGGCTCAAAGGCGGACGCGCGACCAGCGCCGCGTGAGGCGGATGTTGCGGCCGGGCGCGCCCACCGCACCTATTTTGGTGCGCATTCACGCGCTGAGCTCCCGCTCCCTGAACTCCCAAAAGCTAAGCTCCGTTTTCGATCACAGCCACGCGCGCTAAGTCCAAATTGTCAGTCGTTCGCGATCATGCGCGCCGCATATTCGCAATTCCTGGCCGGCAACGGTTTGGATCGAATGCTGGAATGCGTGAAACACCGCGCGGCCCAGTTGGATTTTACTGCCACACCCGGCCGGTTCTCATAATGCGCGGCCTCATCCAGCTCCAGCGCGATCCACTGCACGACGCCATTGATCTCTCCGCCCGTGGACCGGCAGCCGACTGAAGACTGCGCCGGCGCGCAATAGCTAACGCCACAGCCAAACAGGCGACGTAACCATCCGCCTGGCCGATAGGGGCCGTGTGACGCGACTATTCACCTGCTTGCTTTTGCCGCGCGTCAGCTTTTCAATGATCGATCTCGCATTCCAAAAATTAAACGATCGAGGATACGCCATGCCCAGCAAGATCGTCTTGACCGCCCTACTCGCCGTCGCGATGACCGGCATCCACGCCCGCAGCGCGGCCGCGCAAGAGACGATCAAAATCGGCATCGTCATTCCGATGACTGGCACATCGGCCGCGGTCGGGCGCGAGATTTCCGACGCCGCCAAACTCTACGTCGCCCAGCACGGCAACACCGTCGCCGGCAAGAAGATCGAGCTCATTATCAAGGACGATCAAAGCGTGCCGGACAATGCCAAGCGGCTGGCGCAGGAATTGATCGTCAACGACAAAGTGAACCTGCTCGGCGCGGGACTGACGCCAAGCGCCATGTCGATGGCGCCGATCGCGACCGAAGGAAAGGTGCCGACCGTGGTCATGGTATCGGGCACGTCGGTAGTCACCGACCGCTCGCCCTATTACGTGCGCACGAGCTTCACGCTTGGCCAGCAATCGGGGATCATGGCCGATTGGGCGACCAAGAACGGCAGCAAGAAAGCGGTCTCAATTCTCTCCGACTGGGCGCCCGGCGCGGAAGCCGGCAAAGTCTTCGAAGCAAACTTTACCAAAGGCGGCGGCCAAGTACTCGAGACGCTCAAAGTGCCGCTCGCCAATCCGGATTTCTCGCCGTTCCTGCAGCGTGCGAAAGATTTACAGCCGGACACATTGTTTGTCTTCGTTCCGGCCGGACAAGCGGGAACCTTTGCGCGGCAATTCTCCGAGCGCGGCCTCGACAAATCCGGCATCAAGCTTATCGGGCCGGGTGACATCGTCGACGACGACGATCTGCCGACAACGGGCGACGCGCTCATTGGCGTCGTCACCGCCGGAATGTATTCGGCGGCGCATCCGTCGCAGCTGAACAAGGACTATGTCGCGGCTTATAAGAAAGCGACCGGCCATCGCGCCAATTTCATTTCAGTCGGCGGTTATGACGGCATGAATATCATCTATCGCGCGCTGCAAGCGACCAATGGCAAGACCGATGCCGACGCGGTGGTCGGCGTCATGAAGGGCATGCAATGGGAAAGCCCGCGCGGCCCGATCTCGATCGATCCGCGCACGCGCGACATCGTGCAGAATGTCTACATCCGTAAAGTGCAGAAGGTGAATGGCGAACCGTGGGCGATCGAATTTGAGACCTTCCCCGCGGTAAAGGATCCGCTCAAGGAAGCGGCAGCGCGTTAGGCCCTGTACGCACTCATCCTTATGCCACTTTCAATGTCGGAATGGCCCTGATCTGCCGGCCGAGCTTCTGTTCGGCGCGCTGCCGATCGTAGCGTTTCTGCAGATTGATCATCGATAAGTTCCTCAGTGATAGTCTTCCAGATCGACGTCGATCGCATCGCCTTCGAGCCGCCCGAATGTGATTCGCGAATTTCCATATTGGCGATCCGTCTCGTATTCTGCACGCTGAGCCGACGCCAATCCGCGATTTTGACACGCGGACAAATCTACAAAAAATATTATGCCGGTTGACATGAAATGAAATTAATTCACGTCAGTGGATAGCGTTGTTGACTCATTCGCCACAAATTTGTGCTCAATAGCAGTGCGCGCGCCAGCTCGGCGACGGTCGACACCGGTCACGTCGGCGCCTATGCCGGCCGCAGCGCCGGCGCCTGGAATGTGCGCACCGGCGCCGAGTTCGCCTGGAGCTCGGTCTCAACCAACCGCTCAATCGTGTTTCCCGGCTTCAGCGAGGTCGCAAGCGCCAGCTATAACGTCGGCTTAGCGCAGGTGTTCGGCGAAGTCGGCTATGGCGTGGCGCTCGGCAATATCGCGGCCGAGCCGTTCGCAGGCTTGGCCTACGTCCATCTGCACAGCGGCAGCTTTGCCGAGAGTGGCGGGCTTGCCGCGCTCAGCGGCGCCAACGGGGATCAGGACGTCGGTTATTCAATGCTTGGCGCGCGTCTCGCAACCTCATGGGTCCTGCCCAACGGCCCGGCGGTGACGCCACGCGTCTCGGCGGCATGGCAGCATGCCTTCGGCGATGTGACGCCGGCCGCGGCGCTCACATTCCAGACGCTCGGTACGTCGTTCAACATCGCCGGAGTGCCGCTCGCGCGCGATGCGGCTGTAGTAGATGCCGGGTTCGATGTGCGCGTAACGCCGCAGCTCACGCTCGCGCTATCGTATTTTGGCAAGCTTGCCGGCAATGCCGAGGACCATTCGGTCAAGGGGACCTTCGCCTATCGCTTCTAATGCTCTGTCCCGGAATTTTGCTGACAAAGTCGCGCAAATTTCTGGAGCGCCACAAAATCACGGCTTCGCCAGCACGCCGCCGGAGAGCGGGCGCGGCACTCCCGTTGTGGCCGGAAACGTGATCGGCAACCCGCGCAGACTGCGTACCGCCAGATAAGCGAAGGCCTGCGCCTCGAGTGAATCGATCGACCAGCCGACGGCATGCGCCGATTCCACGCGCGCCGGCGCCAGTCGCTCGGTGAGCATCCGCAGCAAGGTCGGATTGCGGGCGCCACCGCCGGCGACAATCCAGTTCGCCGGTGGGCGCGGC
>JBASAH010000390.1:0-4089 GCA_049650505.1 Xanthobacteraceae bacterium | reverse complement strand
GTCGACGTGCTCGACGGCATCGGCTCGACCGAAATGTTCCAGACCTTCCTATCAAATCGCCCGGGCGACCTGCGCTACGGCACCACCGGCAAGCCGGTGCCGGGCTATGAGCTGAAAATCCTCGACGAAGCGGGGCGTGAGTTAGCCGATGGCGAAATCGGCGAACTCGTCGTGCGCGGCGCCACCGCCGGCGAAGGTTATTGGAATCAGCGCGTCAAGAGCCGGCGCATCTTTGCCGGCGAATGGACCTTCACCGGCGACAAGTATTTTCGCGACCGCGACGGCTATTACCATTACTGCGGCCGTACCGACGACATGTTCAAAGTCAGCGGCATGTGGGTATCGCCGTTCGAAGTGGAAGCGGCGCTCGCCTCGCACGAAGCCGTGCTGGAAGCCGCGGTGATCGGCAAGCAGGATGCCGACGGCCTGATCAAGCCGAAAGCCTTCATCGTGCTGCGCAACGGTTTTGCCGCCGACGAACGCCTGCTTGAAACCTTGCGCGTGCATGTCAAGGAATGCGCCGGGCCGTGGAAATATCCGCGCTGGATCGACATTCGGCCCGACCTGCCGCGCACCGCGACGGGGAAGATTCAAAGATTCAAGCTGCGAGAGCTGGAGTCGTAGCCGGCGATCGTTGGAGCTAAGTCGTCGCGATCCTAGATGGGAAAGCGGAAATTAACCCCGGCCCGTACGAGATTGTCTTGCACGCGGCCTGTGACCGTTACGCCCCCAACTGTCCCCAAGCTGAGATTTCCAGTGTCGGCGTAGAGGTATTCCAGCCGCGCGCTGATGTTGTTGGTTATGCCGACCTCGAGGCCAGCCCCGATTGTCCAAACAGCACGCGACTTTGATCCGCTGAATGTGCCGAAACCGGCTACGGTGACGCTACTGGAGAACTCGCCATAGCCTCCGCCGCCAGTGGCATAGAGAAATACCCGATCAAAAGCCGCGCCAATCCGACCGCGTACCGTGCCGATGTAAGTGATTTTGTCAGTCGCGCTTACAATGCCGGCCGTAGTCGTCTTGCTTTGGCTGGAACCGTCTATTGTCCGCCTCCAGGCCGAAAACGCCCACGCCCACTTGATAATTGAATCCAACCTGCCCGCCGCCGACCAAGCCCGAAAGGTTCTCGCTAGCAGACGCGCTTGCTCCGCCGAAGGTCCCGGTGACGTTCGCGGTGGCGAAGCCGTAGCCCCCGTTCAAACCGAGGTAAAAGCCTGACCAATTGTAGGCGGGCGGCGAAGCGGGGACGCGACCCGCAGGAGCGATTGGCGCGGGAGCGACCGGCAAGTCTGCCGCCAACAAGTCCGCGGCCAATGCGAAGTTCGTAGCGACCAAGAGGCCACCAATCGCCATAAAAATGCGCATGGCATTTCCTAATCTACAACTTATAGTTGTTTTATGGTAATAAAGCAAGGAATCAGATATGAAACAAAAAGAGAACAAAAATCAAAGCGAGTCAAGCGTTTTGGCCGCCCTCAAACAACCGCTGCACCAGGCGCCGCGCCAACACGCCGGCGACGCGGCGCCGGTAATGGCCGGGAGTAAAAGTCGTCTTCATCGCCATGATCTGATCGCGCACGAGGGCATCGAGGCCATCGAACACTCGCGCATCGAGTGGGCCGCCGCATAGCCGCTCGGTGCCGGCAAGCCGCACCGGCCGCGGATTGGTGCCGGTGAAGGCAACCCGCAGATCGGTGAGCCTGTCGCCGTCGCGCCGCAACGCCACCGCCACGCCAGTGACCGGATATTCGATCGAGCGGCGGATGCGGATCTTGTCATAGGCCGAGCGTAGGCCGGGCGTGTTTTTCGCACGAACCGCGGCAACGATCTCGCCCGGGCGCAGGGATAAATAAAATTTCCCGTCGCCGCGCGTCCGCGTGAACGGCTCGTCCTGCCGGGCATAGCCGATATAGAGGTCGGCAAGCGGCATAGTGCGCCGGCCGGCCGGGCTGGCAAGGTCGATCTCGGCGTTCAAGAGTAAAAGCGCCGGCGCCAGATCGCCGCTGAACGTGGCGAAACAAACGCCGCGGCTTTTCGGCGCGACATGGCAGACCGTGCCGGTGGTTTTGAGGCAGTGATGATTGGCGTCGCGCCACCATTCGCTCTGATTGTAAAAAATGCAGCGGGTGTCGAGGCAGAGATTGCCGCCGACCGTGCCCATATTGCGCTGGGTCGGCCCGGCGATATGCGCCGCCGCCTGCGCCACCGCCGGATAGTGCCGTACCACTCCGGGATGCGCGGCGACCTCGGCCAGCGTTGCTGCCGCGCCGATCGCAAGCTCCCGCTCGTTCGCCGTGATCGCGCGCAATTCTTCGATGCCGCTGATCTCGATCAGCACCGGCGGCGCGACGATGCCGCGGCGGATATTCACCAGAAGGTCCGTGCCGCCGCCGAGCAGACTTGCCTGCGGATGCGCCGCGCGCGCGTCGAGCAACGCAGCGAGCGTCGTTGGACGCAGCAGTTCAAAATTCGGCAATGCATCCATTACGGGATGCCAACATTTGAAGCCTCCGCCGTGGGGGGAGGTGAAATGCGCGCGCGCTTCTCGAGCGCGGCAAAAACACGATCCGGCGTCACCGGCAGATTGTTGAAGCGTAGCCCGGTGGCGTCGGCGATGGCATTGGTGAGCGCCGGCAAAAATGCCGCCAACGAACCCTCGCCGGCTTCCTTGGCGCCGAACGGCCCATGCGGATCGATGCTTTCGACGATGCCGACCTCGATCGGCGGTGAATCCTGGATCGTCGGCACGCGGTAATCGAGCATGTTGGCGGTGAGCATCAGGCCATCGTGATAAGCGGCCTCCTCGCTCATGGCCTGGCCCATGCCCATCCACACCGAGCCTTGCACCTGGCCCTCGACGGTGAGCCGGTTGAGCGCCTTGCCGCAGTCGTGCGCCACCCAGACCTTGTCGATGGTGACCACGCCGGTGTCCTCGTCGACGCTGACTTCAACGACCTGCGCCGAATAGCTGTAGCCCATGGTGCCGCCGATCGCTGCGCCGCGATATTTCTTGCCGCCGTGCGATTGCGGGATGGTCGAATAGTTGCCGGTGACGGTAATGGTGCCGGTATCTTTCAGCGCTTCGGTGACGACCTCTTCGAAGGTCAGGCCCTTGTCCTGCGCGCCGGCGCGATAGAGCTCGCCCAGGCACTCGATTTCGCCCGGCTTGGCGTCGAGCTTACGCGCCGCTGCCGCGACCATGAGACTTTTGAGATTTTGCGCGGCATCGATCGCGGCGTTGCCGACCATGAAGGTGACGCGCGAAGAATAGGAGCCATTGTCCTTCGGCACCACTTCGCTGTCGCCGCTGACGATGCGGATGCGCGACAGATCGAGCCCGAGCACTTCGGCGACGCTTTGCACCAGCACCGTGGATGAGCCTTGGCCGATCTCGGCGGCGCCGGTGAGGAGCACGATCGAGCCATCGAAATCGAGCTTGAGCTTGACGGTGGCGTGCGGCTCGCCGGTCCAGTTCACCGGCTTGGAAGCGCCGCTGATGTAGTGCGAACAGGCCATGCCGAGGCCCTTGCCACGCGGCAGCTTGCCTTTGCGCGCGCTCCAGCCGCTTTCGCGCTCGACCCAATCGAGACATTCGGGCAGGCCGTAAGAATTCACCATCAGATCGTTTGGCGTAAACGTCGGCGCATGCAGCAGATTAGCGCGGCGCACGGCAAACGGATCGAGCTTGAGCGCGGCCGCCATCTCATCGAGCAGGCTTTCGAAGGCGAAACGCACATCGACCGTGCCGTGGCCGCGGAAGGCGCCGCACGGTGGCGTGTTGGTCAAGACGCGCTTGCCAACGTATTTGACATTGTCGAGATCGTAGATCGCGTAAAGCATCGAGCCGGCATAGAGGATGGTCACGATGCCGTAGCCGGAATGCGCGCCGCCGCGCTGAATGCACTCGCATTCGACGCCGGTGATGCGGCCATCCTGGCGCATGCCGATCTTGAGCCGGATGTCGGTTTCCGGCCGGCCGCGATGGGTGATGAAGGTCTCTTCGCGATTGACGACGAGCCGCACGCAGCCGCCCGCCTTGCGCGCGAGCAGGGCCGCGATCAATTCGACGTTGAGCGCCTCGGTGCG
>JBASAH010000389.1:0-7107 GCA_049650505.1 Xanthobacteraceae bacterium | reverse complement strand
CACGACCTCGGCCACCCGCCATTCGGCCATGCCGGCGAGCGCGCGCTGGATGATTGCTTGTCGGCGTTCGGCGGTTTCGATCACAATGCGCAGACGTTGCGCGTGGTGACCGCGCTCGAGCGCCACTACCCGGACTTTGATGGTTTGAACCTGACCTGGGAGACACTCGAAGGCTTGGTCAAGCACAATGGCCCGCTTACCGAGCGCGACGGTACGCCGCTCGCCCGCTATCGCCAGCATGGCGTTCCAACGCCAATTCTCGATTACTGCCAGTTGCACGATCTCCAGCTCTGGAGCTTCGCCAGCGCGGAGGCGCAAGTCGCCGCGGTTGCCGACGACATCGCCTATGACGCGCACGACATCGACGATGGCTTGCGCGCGAAACTGTTTCGGCTCGACGACATTGCTGCGGCGCCGTTGCCGGCCGGGATTATCGGCAAAATACGCGCCGCCTATCCGGGCCTGGACGACGTCCGGCTGGCGCATGAACTTATTCGCCAGCTGATTGGCTTGCTGATCGATGATGTAGTGACGGAGAGTGCCAGCCGGCTCGCCAAGCTAGCGCCGCGGTCGGCCGACGAGGTGCGCCGCGCCGCTGCGCCGGTCGGAAGCTTCTCGCACGAGGTAGGAGAGGCGGATCGCGCGATCAAAAGCTTCCTTAAGGCGGGCATGTATCGCCACTCCCGAGTCATGAAAGTAATGGACCAAGCCGCAGGCGTGGTGCGTGATCTGTTCGCGCGTTACAGCGCCGAGCCGCAGGACTTGCCCACGGAGTGGAGCGAAGGCCTTGCCGGGCTCAATGAGGCCGCACGGGCGCGGTACGTCGCCGATTTTATTGCCGGTATGACGGACCGCTATGCGTTGGCCGAGCATGCGCGGCTCTTTGACTCGACTCCGGAATTGCGTTAGGCGCGCCACGCCGGTTCCACTCAAATGCGCGTACGCGACGAATGCCGCTAGACAACATTTTCGCCGAAATGCAGGAGCGCGTTCGCGCCGCGAACGAAGCCTTGATCGCCGCGGGCTTGTTGCCGTCTGGCATCGATCAATCGCGCGTCACTGTGGAGCCGCCGCGTGATGCCGCGCACGGCGATATGGCAACTAACGCCGCCATGGTGCTGGCGAAGGATGCCAGCCGCAAACCACGCGATCTCGCCGAAATGATCGCGGAAAAACTCCGCGCCGACACGCTTGTGGCCGGAGTCGAGGTGGCTGGCCCCGGATTCATCAATCTCACGCTGCGGCCGGCTGCCTGGATCGACGCATTGCAAGCCGCCGTGAAACTCGACGGGGATTTTGGCAGAAGCAACCTCGGCGCCGACACGCCCGTGAACGTTGAATACGTTTCGGCCAATCCGACCGGGCCGATGCATATCGGCCATTGCCGTGGCGCGGTATTCGGCGACGCGCTTGCCAATTTGCTGCTATTCAGCGGCTTCAAAGTGACGCGCGAATCTTACATCAACGACGCCGGCGTGCAGGTCGATCTTCTCGCCCGTTCTGCCTTCCTTCGCTATCGCGAGGCGCTAGGCGAAAACATCGGCGCGATTCCTGAAGGACTTTATCCAGGCGATTATCTCAAGCCGGTCGGCGCTGCACTCGCGGCCGAATACGGCGATAGTCTCGCCAAGCAATCGGAGGTGAGCTGGCTGCCGCTCGTGCGCGACAAAGCGGTCGTGATGATGATGGCCATGATCCGCGCCGATCTCGCGGCGCTGAATGTCAAGCCGGAGGTATTTTTTTCTGAGCGCTCGCTGATTTGGGGCGGTGAGGACCAGGTCGGGGCGACCATCGAATCGCTTCGTCAGCGCGGCTACGTCTATGAAGGCCGCCTGCCGCCTCCGAAAGGAGCGCCGGCCGATGATTGGGAAGATCGCGAACAGATGTTGTTTCGTTCGACCGCCTTCGGCGATGACGTCGATCGTCCGCTGAAGAAGTCAGACGGCTCCTACACCTACTTCGCTTCCGATATCGCGTATCACCGTTCAAAACTCGAACGGGGGTTTCGCGAGCTGATCGACGTTTGGGGCGCCGACCATGCCGGATATATCAAGCGCATGCAGGCTGCCGTTGCCGCGCTGAGCGATCGAAGCGCCCGCCTCGACGTCAAAGTCGTTCAGTTGGTCAAACTGCTACGCGCCGGCGAACCAGTGAAAATGTCCAAACGGGCAGGAGAGTTCGTCACGCTGCGCGAGGTCGTGGACGAGGTCGGCCGCGATGCTGTGCGCTTCATGATGCTGTTTCGTAAGAACGACGCCGTGCTCGATTTCGATCTTGTAAAAGTGCTTGAGCAATCCCGCGATAACCCGGTCTTCTATGTCCAGTACGGCCATGCGCGCGCGCAATCGGTGTTTCGCAATGCCCGCGCCGCCTTCGCCGATCTTCCTCAAGACATCGGGCAATTGACTGGGGTAGCCGATCTTGCCCGGTTGAGCGATCCGGCGGAACTCGCTTTGATGCGCCAGATTGCCCTTTACCCGCGTATCCTCGCCAGCGCCGCGGTGGCGCACGAACCGCATCGAATTGCCTTTTATCTTTTCGACTTAGCAAGTGAATTTCATGCACTTTGGACGCTCGGCAACGCATCGCCACATTTACGCTTCATTATCCAGAATGATCGACAACTGACCGAGGCCCGGCTTGTGCTTGTTCAAGGGGTTGCCACTGTCCTCGCATCGGGCTTGGCATTGCTGGGGGTCGGGGCGCCAAACGAGATGCGATAGTTGTCCACTTCGCTGGTTGGCGCTGCCGCTCGAAAGTCGCAAGCGGCTGATACGGGTCGAGGGTTTCGAGGCTTTTTGTACCGCGTAAACGCCTGATACGGGGCGAACCTTATGGCTGAAAGCAATCATCGTTCGTACCGCGGCTTGGCCGCCGGACTTAAGCGGGAAGCGTCATCGCGCGCTCCTGCCGACGACCCGCTTGCCGAATTGGCGCGGCTGATTGGCCAAAGCGTGCCGATGCAAAGCCCGCCACTGAACGAGTCGGCCCGAGACGCTCGGCCCGCGACGCCGGCGCCCAGGAGATCGCCGCACGAATTCGATGAGGCCGCACAGGCCAGTTCCGCCGCGGCGGACGCTGTTCGGGAAGCAGTGCCCGATCAAGCGAGTGACCAGGACGAATTTGAGCCGCGCTACAATCCGCGAAACGATGATCGTTATGAGACATCGCTCCGCGCCAATCCTTCATACCATTCTCGCTCCTCTCGGTATGACGATACGTCTGCGCCGACGACAACGGCGGATGATTTACGCGGTGCTCTCGGCGATGACATTGAAACCGGCACGCATCCCGATGGTGCAGATGCGGAAGTGTCCTCATACGGCCACGACAGCCACTACGACGAATACGAAAATGAAGCACATGATCCTTCGCGCGATCATGCCTATGGCGAGGAGTACGACGAGTATCCAAATACCCGCCGGCGGGGCGGCTTCATTTTTGTAGCAGCAATATTCGGCTTGGCCGTGATCGGCACGGCTGGCGCATTCGCCTATCGCACGATGTTTGACGGGCCGATGCTGCCGTCGCTACCGCCGATCATAAGGGCCGAGAGCGGGCCGAATAAGATCGTACCCAGCGGGACCACCTCACAAGGAGGCATTTCCCGTCAGGCGGAGGCGAATAGTGCAGGCTCGGGTGAACGGCTCGTGTCGCGCGAGGAGCAGCCGGTCGATGTACCAGCGCCCGTAAGCTCAAGGCCGCGCGCAGTATCGACCGTGCCGATCTTCCCCGATCCGGCGCCGCCTCCCGGAGGCTCTGCTGTCTTCCCGCCCAGTCCCGCACCTTTGATGCAGCCTGCGCCTGGGGCGCGCGCAGAGAGCCCGCCGGTCACGTCGGCTCTTCCCGCCAACGCGCCGAGCGCCAATACGGCGACCGCGTCGGCAGCTATGCCTGCCTGGCCGACGCCGCCAGCAACTACGGCGGCAGTTCCGGCACCGAAAAAGATCCGCACTGTCTCGATCCGAGCGGATCAGCCAAGTTCCGCTGAGGCCGCGGCCAATCCGCCCCCAACCCAAGCCGCTCCGATGCGATCGGGAATCCAACAGCAAGGGGCCAAGCCAGCGGCAGGGAACGAAACGAATGGGCCGCTCTCGATCGCTCCCCCATCTGGCGATACGGCGTCCGCCTCAGTGGCCGGTCCGCGTACCGCCGTGGCCCATCCGGTGCCGCTCAATAAGCCTGTTGCAAATGAAACTGCCTCTGCCGCGCCGGTCGCATCCAGTGGGGGTTACGCGGTGCAGCTTTCATCGCAAGGCAGCGAAGCGGAAGCACAGTCCTCCTTCCGTGCCTTGCAAGCGAAGTATCCCAACCTGCTAGGCGGGCGTGAACCGATCGTGCGCCGGGCCGACCTAGGCGAAAAAGGCATCTACTACCGCGCGATGGTCGGCCCGTTCGCGTCAAGGGAGCAGGCAACGGACTTGTGCTCGAACCTTAAGGCCGCCGGCGGCAGCTGCATCGTTCAGAAGAATTGACGAAAAGCTTCCGTCAGTCGGTGGTCGGACGAGACGCGAGCGGCGCGCTTGCATTACCGATGCTTCCGCCTCTCTAGTGGATCATGATCATCTTCAAAGGCCGGCGCGTGCCCCGGATCATGCCCCGGATCGCGCCCAAAGCTTTCCCGGGCATTCGGTCCTGACTGCTGCAAATGCGCGCCTTTATCACGGGTCTGTCGGGACCCAGTCTCACTGCCGCGGAACGGCAATTCATCCAGGAAGCTGACCCCTGGGGTCTTATTCTGTTTAAGCGCAATGTGACCACCCCCGATGCGCTGCGGCGGCTCATCGGGGGCTTCCGTGACGCGGTCGGCCGCCACGCCCCTGTTCTGATCGATCAGGAGGGAGGCCGCGTCCAGCGCTTGGGACCGCCGCATTGGCCGATCTATCCGCCAGGCGCCGCCTATGGCGCGCTGTTTGACCGCGATCCATCCAGCGGACTTGCCGCCGCGCGGCTTGGCGCGCGGCTGATTGCCGATGATTTGACGCGGCTCGGCATCGACGTCGATTGTGCGCCGATTGCCGATGTCCCAGCTGGGGACGCCGATCCGATCATTGGCGATCGTGCCTACGGGGCCGATCCGGCCAAAGTTGCTGCTATTGCGGGGGCTTTCGCCGCCGGGCTGACGGAGGGCGGCGTCCTTCCTGTTCTCAAGCATTTACCGGGTCATGGCCGCGCGACCGCCGATAGCCACCACCGCCTGCCGGTCGTGACCGCCGATCTGGCAAGCCTGGAAGCCCGTGATTTTGCGGCTTTTCGGCCGCTGCGAGGCCTGCCCATGGGCATGACAGCTCATGTTGTGTTTAGCGCTATCGATCCCGTCGCGCCGGCCACCACTTCGGCCAATATAGTGGCGAACGTGATTCGCGATTCGATCGGCTTTATGGGCCTGCTGATGAGTGACGATATTTCCATGGGCGCCTTGTCCGGCTCGCTCGGCGATCGCACCGGGGCCGCCGTCGCGGCCGGTTGTGACGTGGTGCTCCATTGCAACGGCTCCATGCCGGAAATGCTCGAAGTTGCGCGGCAAGCGCCGGTATTGCGCGGCATCGCTGCGCAACGGGCGGAAGCCGCACTGGCCGCACGAACGCCTGCAGCGCCTCTCGATATTGCGGCGAGCCGCACCAAATTCCTGCAGCTGATGCACGGCATCCAACCCGCAGCAGGCTCCGCATGAATGCCGATCAGGACTTCGAGTCCGATCTGCCCGAGCGCGCCAGCGACGAGCCGTCGCTCATGGTGGATGTCGAAGGATTTGAAGGTCCGCTCGATCTTTTGCTGACGCTTGCTCGGCAGCAGAAGGTCGATCTCGCTAAGATCTCGATCCTTGCGCTGGCCGACCAATACCTCGCCTTCATCGAGGAGGCGCGCAAAATGCGGCTGGAGCTCGCCGCCGATTATTTGGTGATGGCGGCTTGGCTCGCTTATCTCAAATCGCGCCTGCTGCTCCCCGAGCAGCATCCGTCCGAAGGCATCAGCGCCGAGGAAATGGCCAACGCGCTTGCCCGGCGGCTGCGCCGCTTGGAAGCGATCCGCCAATTCGCCGAGCAATTGCTCAATCGGCCGCAACTCGGCCGCGACGTGTTCCAGCGCGGCAAGCCCGAGCCGATCGCGGAAGTCAAGCATCCGCAATGGTCGGCGACGCTATACGACTTGCTTTCCGCTTATGCCGCGCGCCGGCAAATCCGATCGAGATCGGTCGTGCGAGTGGCGAAGCGCACGGTCTGGTCGCTTGTAGAAGCGCGCGAGGCGCTTGAACGGCTGATCGGGCAAACGATGGACTGGAGTCCGCTCGATCAATATCTGGTTGCCTATATGACCGATCCTTCGACGGTAACCACAGTGCTTGCTTCTAGTTTCGCTGCGGCGCTTGAAATGATCAGGGAAGGCCAACTCGAAGCGCACCAGCAAGGCGCTTTTTCGCCGCTCTATTTGCGTAGGAAACAGAATGCCGCCGGCGGCTCTTCACAGGGCTCAGCCGCGGACTCGGGGAATGGCTAAGAGGGAGAAGAAGCCGATGGGGAAAGTCGCGGAGATGCGGGTGATCGTCGGCGACAAAAAAGATCTCGACCGCGCCGAAGAGCTGCGCATCCTTGAAGCTTTGCTGTTTGCCGCCGCAGCGCCGCTGGACGAGAAAGTTTTGGCGTCGCGTCTGCCGGCCGGTACCGATGTGCACCCGCTTCTGCAGCAATTGCAGCGCGAATATGCCCCGCGCGGGGTCAATCTCGTGCGCGTCGGCGGCAAATGGACGCTGCGCACTGCCACCGATCTGGCTTGGCTGTTGACGCATGAATCGGTTGTGACGCGAAAACTGTCACGCGCCGCGATCGAAACCCTAGCGATTGTCGCCTACCATCAACCGGTGACACGCGCCGAGGTCGAGGAAATCCGCGGCGTGAGCACGTCCAAGGGAACATTGGACGTGCTCCTTGAAACCGGCTGGATCAGACTGCGCGGCCGGCGCAAGGCGCCCGGCCGGCCGGTAACGTACGGGACTAGCGAAGCCTTCCTGTCGCATTTTGGGCTCGATGCGCTCGGCGATCTGCCTGGGCTCGACGAACTCAAGGGCGCGGGCTTGGTCGATGCGGCGATGCCCGCCGATTTTGCCGT
>JBASAH010000388.1:0-11111 GCA_049650505.1 Xanthobacteraceae bacterium | reverse complement strand
GGCCGTAGACGGTTTCGGTCGGGAACGCGACCAGCCCGCCGGCGGCGAGGAGGCGCGCCGCCTCGGCAATAGCCTCGGCATCCGCCGTGCGCACACGCGTTTTTACCTGTGCCATTACCTGTGCCATTACGTGGGCTGTCATTGGGCTGTCATTGCCGTACCTCTGCGCTTAAATAGCATGGACACGCGGCGGGCAGGGTGCGGAATGGGACGGCCGCTTGCCGGCCCGAAGTGGCGCTTGTATAAGCCGCGTCGTCAGTCGGAGTGTGGCTCAGCCTGGTAGAGCACCTCGTTCGGGACGAGGGGGTCGCAGGTTCAAATCCTGCCACTCCGACCAGCTTTCCCGCCAAGGCGCTGATCGGTCGCAGCTATCTGCAAACGCTCATCAATTAGAACAGCGCCCAATACACAAGCCGGTACACAAGTACGCTTTGCGGATGGTCAGGTTACATCAGGACAGCAGGGGCAATTACAGCGCGCGCAAGCGGCTTCCCGACGGCGTGCGTGAGGAGTACGGGCGGCTGTATCGCGCGCGGTTCGAGGCAAAGTTCTTCGCCCGTGCGAGCCTCGGAAAACAAATCGCTCAACAGAAGTTTCACGACTGGGCAAACGAGGTTGACCAGCGCATCGAAGCCATTCGGAAGACACAGCGCGGCGAAGGCATGGACCTCGACCGTGAGCAAGCGGTGGCGCTCGCAGGCGAGTGGTACCTTTGGTTCGTCGCCAAGTACGAGAAGGAAGACGCTGACCCCGAGGTATACGAAGAGGTCCTTTGGGACATCATCGACGCGATGCGCGAGTTTGCGCCCGAAGAGGTGCGGGAGCAGCCACTAAAGGACATGGGGTGGGCGCGTGATCCAGAGGTGCGCCATGGGGTACGTCCCGTGCTTGCCGATTACGGCCACACAGCCCAATTCCTCGCGCGCCGTGGCCTCGCTCTGGCTACTAAAGCTCACGCGCTATTCCTCGACTGCGTACTGGATAACTACCTTCCGGCGCTTTTGCTGTTGGAGCGGCGAGCCAAGGGCGATTACGAACCAGACCCGCTGCCGAGGTCATTTCCGCAGTTCAAACGACCCGAGGAAAGAAAATCGGCGGGGCTAACACCGATGGAGCTGTATGACGCGTGGGTTAAAGCCACACGCCGGGCTCAGTCCACAGTGGAAAGCTGGCGCACGGTGTTCAAAGGTCTTACACGCGATTTCCCCGAACGCGCCGCCGGATCAATCTCACACGACGAAGCGCAAGAGCCTCAGAAATCGGAAGACCGCACGCCAAACAGTTGAAAGTGTCGACTGTCTCTGCGCTTCGGGTCGTGACTTGCACGCCCAGCCCGCCGCACGCGCTACAACGCAGTTGAGCGCCGCCGTCGAGAGATTGAAGCGCTTGGTCGTCAAGTTGACGCTTCACTGTGCGCCCGCATCCCTCACAACGCACCCTTATCGTTTGACGCATGACGCATCATTCCCAGACCATCCCTGGCAAAGCCCGCGCGAACGGATCAGAGATAATGTAGTAACTTATCGCGCTTAAATTAAATGCAAGAACAAGCTGAGAACGAAAACTATCGAAACAGTTCTCCATTGCAGTCGATTGTGGGACACTGCGGCAACATCACTGTACCCAGCAGCGTTAGGAGTAACTCGTGGCCCCGCGCGCGTATTGGAAAGGCTATCTCAAGCTTTCACTCGTCTCGTGCCCCATCGCATTGTTCCCAGCGACGTCCGAGCGCGAAAAGATCAGCTTCCACCAGCTCAATAAGGAAACCGGCAATCGCATCCGCTTCAGGAAGGTTGATGCCGAAACCGGGGACGAGGTGGATAGTGCCAACATCGTCAAAGGCTATGAGGTCGCAAAGGGCGAACATATCGAGCTCGAACCGGAGGAGCTCGAGGCAGTCGCCATTAAAAGCAAACGCGTCATCGAGATTGATGAGTTCGTCCCGAAGGCTGAGATCGACGAACTCTACCTGCGCGACCCATACTTCATCGTTCCAGATGGCGAAGTCGGACAGCAAGCGTTTGCGGTGATCCGCGAGGCTATCCGCAAGGAAGGGATGGTTGCACTCGGCAAGGTCGTCTTCACATCGCGCGAACATATCATCGCGCTCGAACCGCGCGACAAGGGCATGGTCGGCGTAACGCTGCGGTATCCCTACGAGGTCCGCCAACCCGATGAGTATTTCGATACTATCGACGACGAGAAGGTCCCAAAGGACATGCTCGACCTCGCGATCCACATCGTGGATACCAAGCGAGGGAAGTTCGAGCCCGAGAAGTTCGAGGATCACTACGAAAATGCGTTGAAGGACCTGCTGCGTAAGAAGCAGAAGGGCGACAAGATCGAGCGACCAAGGGAGCCTGCACGTACTAATGTGGTGAACCTGATGGAGGCGCTGCGCCAGAGTGTGCAGGCGGAGGGCAGAAAACCGTCAGGTGCAACGCGAGCCCAATCGAAAAAGGGTAAGAAGCGGATTGAAGGACAGCGCGAGATGCTGCTCCCGATCCCTGGCAAGAAGGATAAAGAGGCCGCCGCTAGGTCTACCGCACGCCCGAGTGGCCGTCATAGAAAGACAGGCTGAGAGCGGGGGCCTTCACTTAGGTCAATGCTCGTTGGATCGTGTGGCGGCGCGCGACTACGCTCGCCACTCTCAGTAATAGCCTGCGCGTCGCGAGGCTGACCAACTGCCGGAGCATTCTCCTCTCGACGACCCCCAACGTCCTGCGCCGGAATTGTGCGACAGCCTGCCGGAGCCCGATGCGGATCGACCAAAGCCGGCAACCGCCACCCGGATCACGCCATTAGCGCCGACAGCGCCATTCGCTTGGTAGCTTTGGTCCGCGGAATAAACGCGGCCACCGACTATCCGTGCTGCTACCCGCACGGAACCGCAGTCCCCACGCAGAGTGTAGATTGCCACACTCCAAGTCCCGTCGTAGGCCGACCCGCCGACCCGACGCGCGGCATTCGTCGGACTGCAAGCAAGTAGCAGTACGGCGGCAATTGTCGGGGCGAGCAACAGACGCGATAGATTTTTCATCAGTTCGCTCCTTTTCCCCTCGCCGCGCGAAATTTTACGTTACTGGCCATGATGCCGCCACTCCTCCTACACCGCAGCGCAATCTTCGATCTTCGCAGCGCAGCAATAGCCGACAAACAATACGGATATCTAGAAACTCGCGGCGGAGATGGCAGTTAAATGAACGTCAGTGGCAGCGCGCGCCACGACAGTTTTGGAACTTCGAGTGGGGAACCTGCCATGAAGAAGAGAACAAGTGGGGAACCTGCCATGAAGAAGAGAACAATAGGCATTCTGGCCACGAGCGTTGCGATTAGCGCGCTCTGCGTGATGACGGACGTCCCTGCATTCGCTGGAAAGGGTGGCGGTGGTGGAAGGGGCGGTGGTGGCGGTGGGGGTGGGCATGGATTTGGCGGCGGGGGTGGGCATGGGTTTGGCGGAGGCGGTGGGTTTCACGGGTTTGCTGCTCATGGATTGGGCGGGGGCGGTGGGTTTCATGGGTTTGCCGCCCACGGCGGCGAAGCCCACGTTGGTCATGGGTTGAGCGTTCATGGGTTGAGCGCTCACGCTGGACATGGATTTACTAGCCACGCCATGAGCCGCGGCAGTCATCACTTCGCTGGCCACAATCTCAGTCACAGTCACGCTTTGATGGGCCATGCTGGGCGAATTGCCGGTCACGGTATTACGAGCACCGGTCACAATGCGCTTGCCACCCACAATCAGCTAAACGGCGCTCGTAGCCAATTCGCTCACAATCAGCTTAGCCACAATCAGCTTAGCCACAATCAGCTTAGCCACAATCAGTTTGCTCATCACCAGTTCGTAGCTCAAAATTTCCACGGTCTAAATAATTTCAATCACACCGGGTTTAACCGCAACGCATTCGGCAACAATGCCAACTGGAATCATTGGGGCGGCCGTTTCTGGGGTGCGGGGTGGAACAATTGGGGCTGGGGTTGGGGCGGCTGGGCCGGACCGGTCTTCTGGCCGTTCCTTTTAGGTGACGCGCTGTCGTTCATCTTATGGCCTTACGCCTATTACGATCCATTTTGGTGGTATGGTTCTCCGTTTATCTGGGCCAGCATCTTTGCGCCCGGTCCTTACTTCGGGCTCGATTACGGCTACGGACCTGATTACTACGGTTACGGCTACGGGACCGGTTATTACGGCTATGCCGGTTCACCCAACATCTACTACGACAGCTCTCGCGGTGGTGGCTATAACACTGCCGCTCGCGGGCGATACGCCGCCAGGACCGAGCAGGCCCCGGATCGCGAAGCGCTCGCCGAAACCAATACTGAGGCGCTCCAAAGCTGCACCGGTTTAGCGCCAGGCGTGACCAATCTGCCGATCGATCAAATCCGACAAACCGTCCATCCGACAGCTGATCAGCAAGCGGCGCTTGACGACCTCAATGCAGCATCGTCGCAAGCGAGCGATGTCATCAAGTCGTCGTGCCCAAGCTCGGTTCCGCTCACACCGATTGGCCGCCTCGATGCCGCCGAGCAGCGACTGGATGCGACCATCAAAGCCATACAAATTATCCGCTCGCCGCTTGAGAGGTTTTACCAGGCGCTGAGCGATGAGCAGAGGCAACGGTTCAACGCGATGAGCGGTTCGACCGAGGGCGCTCCTTCGGCTGGCAATATGGTGGCCGCGTGCAGTCAACAGGCGGGCAGCTTCATTGACCTGCCAGTGCAACGCATTGAACAGGTGGTTCAGCCGACTGCGCAACAGCAGAGCGGCTTAAACGATCTCAAGAAGGCAGCGCAAAAAGCCGGCGATCAGCTGCAATCGTCGTGTCCCACTGCGGTACCGAAATCGCCAGTGGCGCGGGTCGATACAATTGAAACACGGCTAACTGCCATGGCGGACGGCATCAAGTCAGTTCGCCCTGACCTTCAGAACTTCTACGCCTCGCTGAGCGACGAGCAGAAGGCAAAGTTCAATACAATGGGCCCGCCGCCGAAGGCTACTTCGTCGCCACAGCAGCGTCAGAGTGGTGGTCAGCAATAGTTAGGTTGCCTAAGCGTTAATAGCTTGTTTTAGGTACACAAGCCGCGTACACAAATGCGCACTGAGTGCAGAAAAAAACTTTGAACTTCAATGGTTCAGGGACAGAACCCGAAATCCTGCCACTCCGACCATTTCCCCGCACAATATTCTTTGTGACCCTTGGCCTCGGCGTACTGCTTGTGGCGTCGTCCTCGCGCGAAATTGTCGCGGATAGGCTTTTGTGCCGCTACTTCGCGAAGCTTTTTTTGCTAAGCTGCGCGTTGAAGAACGGCCCCACCAAACGTGGGCCGCGCGATAGCCTGGCGCTATCGCCTGGGGGAAGATTCAGGGAGGAATATTGTTGAAACGCCTGCTTCCGCTTTGCTTAGCAGCCGCCGCGGCCTTCGCGGCGCCGGCCTTTGTAACGCCGGCATCGGCCGAGGACACGATCACCATCGGCTTTACCGCATCGCAAACCGGCCCGCTCAATGTCGACTCGCTCGGGCAGCAGCGCGGCTATGAATTCTGGCGCGATGAGGTCAACGCTGCCGGCGGCATCAAGGCCGATGGCAAAAGCTATCAGGTGAAATTCGTCAGCTATGACGATCAGTCGGTCGGCGGCCGCGTGCAGCAGCTTTACACGCGCCTCGTCAATCAGGACCGCGCGCAGTTTCTGTTCGGCCCGTATTCGTCGGGGCTGACCGCGCCGGCGGCCGTGATCAGCGAGCAGTACGGCAAGATCATGGTGATCAGCGGCGGCGCCGAGGAGAAGCCGTTCCAGCTCGGCAACAAATATCTGTTCATGGTGATCAGTTCGGCCACCCATTACCTCTCCGGCGCGGTCGAGGCGCTTAAATCGAAAAATCCGCATGCCAAGATCGCGATCGTCTATTCCGACGATCCGTTCTCGAAGACCGTGCTGAACGCCGCCAAACAGCAGGCCGAGGCCGCCGGGCTGCAAGTGGTGATGGATGAATCCTACGCGCCGTCGACCACCGATTTTGGTCCGATCGTCAACAAGATCATCTCGTCAAACGCCGACGCGTTTTTGGGCGGTGGCCACTATTCCGACGGCGCCACGCTGGCGCGGCAGATGTACGACCAGAAGGCCAATATGAAATGGGTCTCTATACTGGTCGCGCCGGGCGACGATAAATTCGCCGAACTCGGACCGGCGGCGATGGGCGTGACCGTGCCGTCGCAGTGGGAGGTCCAGGTTTCCTACAAGCCGCAATTCGGACCGACTAGCGAACAATTCGCCAAGGCATTCCAGGCCAAATACAACGCCAAGGCCGACTATCACACGGCCTCGGGCTACACCAGCGGCGTCATCCTGCAGCACGCCATCGAGCAAGCGAATTCGATCGAGCCGGATAAAGTCGCGGCGGCGCTCAATGCAACCGACGTCACGACTTTCTTCGGGCATATCAAGTTCGCCACCGATCCCGGACATCATGGCTTGCAGACGGCGCACGAGATGGTGCTGGCGCAGTGGCAAAAGGTGAACGGCAAGCCCGGCCGTCAGGTGGTTTGGCCGGATGCGGGGAAATCCGCCGATCTGATCTATCCGTTGTCGGCAAGCCAGTAAGCGTTTCAATCGCGCACCGTGCGCGGTTCCCCTCCCCCTTGTGGGGAGGGGCTAGGGGTGGGGGTAGAAAGGCACGATGGCTAGTCATCGCCTTCGTTTTGTCAGCCACCCCCTCCCTAACCCTCCCCCACAAGGGGGGAGGGAAGTTAATTGGACTCGGGCGCGCGTAAGCAAGTCAGGGGGAAACAGATGCTGGCTTCGTCGCTAGGGCTCGTTCAATTTCATCATAAAATGCTTTAATCGCGCATGTTCGGCATTCTCGCTTCGATCATCGACGGCGTCCTGGTGGGGCTGGTCTACGGATTAGCCGCCATGGGCTTGACGCTGATCTGGGGCGTCATGGACGTGATCAATCTGACCCATGGCATGATGATCGTCGCCGGAATGATGGGACTTTATCTCTTGGCCGGCGCGTTCGACATCTCGCCCTATTTCACTTTGCCGCCGGTCCTGATCGGCGGTTTTTTTGTCGGCGTCGCGCTTTATTGGGTCGCCGTGCACCGCATGATGGGCCGGCCGCCGCTGATGAGTCTGTTGTCGACCTTTTCGGTGAACTTAATTCTCGTTGGGCTGGGCACCGCGATTTGGGGCACCGCGCTCTTTAACGTCAATGTGTCGCTGCCCGGCGTGACTATCGACCGTTACACGTTTCCCGGCGCGCATATCCTTGCCGCGGTTTTGGCGGCGGTGATCGCCGGCGCGCTTTACCTCTTTCTGCACTATACGCGGCTCGGCAAAGCCTTGCGCGCGGTCGCCAATAACCGCGAAGCCGCGGAGTTGGTGGGCATTCCGACCACGCGCGTTCTCGCCATTGCGGTCGGTTGCGGCGTCGCGCTCGCCGGCGTGTCCGGCGTGCTGATCGGCACGCTGTTTCCATTCACCATCCTCTCGGGCGACGGTTATCAGCTTAAAAGTTTCGTTGTCACCGTGCTCGGCGGCTTCGGCAATCCGGTCGGCGCGCTCTTAGGCGGCGTCGCGCTTGGCCTCCTGGAAGGCGCGGTGACGCCGTTTGTACCGGTGAGCTGGACGCTGGTGATCGAATTCGCCCTGTTCGTGCTGGTGCTGATTGCTTTTCCCGGCGGAGTTTTTGTCTCGCGGCGCGGAGCGCTGTAGCGCATGACAATCCTCCGGCGCACGGTTCGAATTTCCTTCCCCCTACGAAATGGCGGGGAACCCCCCACCTCTGACCCCTCACCACCGCAAGCGGGGGGAGGGGAGAAGTGATGCGATGACACCTAACCCATTCCCGCAAGCGTAAATGTTGCGCCGCCCTTTCTTCTGGATCATCGCGCTGGTGGTCGCCGCCTTCGTCGTCTTGCCGCTGATCGGCAACAACGTCGAATTGCGCGAGAGCCTGGCGCTCGCCGCCGTTTACATCACGCTCGCCAGCAATCTCAATCTGATGCTCGGCTATGCCGGCTATATCAATTTCGGCAGCATCGTATTCTTCGGGCTCGGCGGCTATATCTGCGTCTGGCTCGTCGATGCGCATGGCTGGCCGCTTGCTTTGAGTCTCGCTGCCGCCGGTATCGGCGTGAGCGGGCTGTCGCTTATTTTCGGCTTCGGCATTCTGCGGCTGCGCGGCCCGTTCTTCGCGCTCTCGACGATCGGCATCGTCGAAGGCGTGCAGGCGTTTGTCGAGAATTTCAAACCGTGGGGCGGCTCTTCCGGCATTTATATTTCGCCGGAAGTGTTCCTGCCGCTCGGCGGGCCGGGACCGGCTTTGTGGGTGATCTATTTCCTGTTCGTCGCGGTGATGACGGCCTCGCTCTATCTGAGCTACGGCATCAAGATTTCGAAATTCGGCTTAGGGCTCCTCGCCATCGGCCAGAACGAAGATGCCGCGGCTATTCTCGGCGTGCCGACGCCGCGCTACAAAGCGCTCTGTTACAGCGCGTCCGCATTCTTGCCCGCGATTGCCGGCGGGCTTTATTTTTTCAAGGGCGCGTTCATCCAGCCGACCGACGCCTTCGATCTAACCTTGTCCACCGAGGCGATCGTTATCTGCATGCTGGGCGGGCAGGGCACCGTGACCGGCGTTGCGCTCGGCGCCTATCTCTACGAGGAGCTGCGCGGCTATCTCCTCACCTCATCGACCTTCTCGAATTTTCAGCTGGTGATCGCCGGCGCGCTGTTGCTCATGATCGTGTCGTTTTTTCCCTCAGGCTTAATGGGCTTCGTCTATAGCCGCTTTCCACGCCTGCAAAAGGTGCTGGAATGACGGCGCTCCTCGAACTCGACCGCGTTACCAGACGCTTCGGCGGGCTCCTTGCCGTGCACAATTTGAGCTTCGCCATTCAGGATGGCGAAATTCTTGGGCTGATCGGGCCGAACGGCGCCTGCAAGTCGACCTTGTTCAATCTGATCAACGGCGTGTTCCCGCCCAATTCCGGCCGGATCGTCTTTGCCGGCGCCGACATAACTGGAGAACGGCCGTTTCTGGTCGCGCGCCACGGCATCGCCCGCACCCATCAGATCGTGCAGCCGCTCACCAATATGACCGTGCTGGAGAACTGCACGGTCGGCGCCTGTTTCGGCCGCGAGAACCTGCCGCTTAGTCGCGCCACCGAGGCGGCGCGTGCGGCAGCCGTCGTGGTCGGCCTGGAAGATCGGCTGCACGTCTTGGCGCTTCATCTCACTATTGCCGGCAAGAAGCGGCTCGAACTCGCGCGCGCGCTGGCCGCGCAACCGAAACTGTTGCTGCTCGACGAGGTGCTTGCGGGATTAAATCCGACCGAGATCGAGCACATGATCGCCGTGATCCGCCGCATTCGCGATAGCGGCGTAACCATCCTGATCATCGAGCACCTGATGCAGGCAATCATGAGCCTGTCCGACCGCATCGTGGTGCTCAATTACGGCGAGAAACTTGCCGAAGGTGCGCCGGCAGAGGTCGCGCGCGATCCGCAGGTCATCGAAGCCTATCTCGGCGATCCGAAGCTTGCCGCCGAGTTGGAACGCAAGGACAACCAAGGAAGCGGCGGCCATGGTTGATGCGATGCCGCAAACGCTATCTGGAACGAGCGCTGAGACGATGTCCGACACGCTCCTTTCGGTCGAAGGGCTCGAAGCCGGCTACGGCGAAGTGCAGGTGCTGTGGGGGCTCTCGCTCAAAGCCCGGCGCGGCAAGCTCACGGCCATCGTCGGCGCCAACGGCGCCGGCAAGACCACGACGCTGCGTGCGATTGCCGGCACGCTTACGCCGTGGGGCGGGCGGGTGATGCTCGATGGCGCGGACGTCACGCGCATACCAAGCCATGTCAAAGCGGCGCGCGGGCTCGCTTTGGTGCCGGAAGGCCGGCAATTGTTTTCCGCCATGAGCGTCGCCGAAAATCTCGAGCTCGGCGCCTTCTCGCCGCGCGCGTCGCGTTCCTATGCCGCGCGCCTCGACGAGGTGTTTAAATTATTTCCGCGATTGGCCGAACGGCAGCGCCAGCGCGCCGGCACGCTGTCGGGCGGCGAGCAGCAGATGGTGGCGATCGCGCGCGGGCTGATGTCCGATCCGCAGATTCTGATCATCGATGAACTTTCGCTCGGGCTCGCTCCCGTCGTCGTCTATCAGCTCCTCGCTACCTTGAAGCGGCTCAAGCAAGCCGGCCTGACGATTTTGTTGGTCGAGCAGAATGTGCATCTGGCTTTGGCGCTTTCCGACTACGCTTACGTCGTCGCCGAGGGCCGCATTTTCACCGAAGGCCTGCCCGCCGAGCTTGCGGCTAAGCCGGAGATCAGGCGCGCCTATTTGGGATTGTGAGTTGGTGCTTTTAGTGGTTTCCCGGGCGGAGCGCAGCACGTTAGTGATGCGCTGCAGACCCGGATCGTCACAAGCTCAGCGCCACATGCGTGGACATTGCGAAGATGCCGGATCAACGGTGCGCCGTTTCACGCTGCACCGAATCCGGATAACGCGCCAAGGTTACCCTCTTCCCTTGCGGGAGAGGGTGGCGCGTTGCGAGCGTACGCGAGCAACGGGCCGGGTGAGGGGTCAGGTCAATTAGTCGCTGCTCGCCCCCTCACCCGCTTCGCTCGCAAGCGCTCGCGAAGCAACCTCTCCCGCCGGAGAGAGGGGCTTCACCAAATTGGATGGCAAACCCCATCTGGCAAACGCAGTTCGCGTTCGCCGGAATGAACTCTTTATCCCAAAAATCCGCGCAACCGCTGGCTGGCGGTCTTTGACGCTTTCTTTGCCATAGCCACAACTGAGCGCGGGTCAGGCGGACGCTCACCAAGCTTTTCCGGTATTTGAGGGAAATGCGCGGAACGAAGCGGCCGTCCGCACGGTTGTCGAGCTGAATTGTGGTTTGAAATCGATTTAGCCGAGGGGGTATTGCCGTGGCGCTGCGTCGCCGTAAACCATTGAAAGGGCGTGCCGCGCTTGTGCTCGCCGCGGTCGCGGCTTTCGCTTTGCCGGCCGAGGCAGCGTACGCCGCCGGTTTGTTCGATTTCCTGTTTGGCGGCTTCCATGATCGGCCAACGCCTCCACCGGCAGCGCGGCCCTATGCCGAACCC
>JBASAH010000387.1:0-6339 GCA_049650505.1 Xanthobacteraceae bacterium | reverse complement strand
GTCTTGTATTGCTCGATATCCACCGTCGCTTCGGCGCCAAATTTACGCGCCAGCGCGAGCCGCGGCTTTTCCGGCGCGCCGACACAAATAACCCGGCCGGCGCCCATCTCTTGCGCGGCCGCCACGGCAAGAATGCCGATCGGACCAGAGCCCTGGACGACGACGGTGTCGCCCCATTTAAAGCCGCCGGCGCGCGCCGCGCGGTTGAAAGCGCGAATGCATGACGTCAACGGCTCGGACAGTGCTCCGAGCCGCAGCGGCATGTCGTCGGGCAATTTGTAGATCTTGGTGCCAGGCAGCATGTCGAGATCGACATAGACATATTCCGTTCAGCCGCCCCACAGATGCGGCGGCTTATCGAAGCCGAGGTAGCGGCCGTAATAGACCGGCGTCAGGCACTTGTTGGCGCTCTCGGGATAATGAATGCAGTAATAGCAACGGCCGCAGGGCATGAGCGGCGGGATCATCACTTTCGATCCGACCCGCAGCGGCTTGCTCATGAAGTCCTCTTTGAGCTCGCTGCCCAATTCCACGATGACGCCGCCGAGCTCGTGCCCTAGCGTAAACGGCCATGGCAGCTGCTTGGGCCAGTGGCCTTTGAGAATGTGTAGATCGGTGCCGCAGACGCCGCAGGCGCCGATTTGAATGAGCGCGGCATTCTTAGGGACCTTCGGCCACGGCACGGCACGGATCACCGGCGCCGCGCCAGGGCCGGCAAAGGTCGAGACGCGTATTTGTTCCATGTGACGTGCCTCAAGCGGAGGCGCTAGTTTAGCATCCGTGCAGCGGTGCGTCGGTTAGTTTTTGTAATGCGTCAAGCGTCAGCCCCTCGACCATCTCGCGCACGGTAAAACCTTCGGCGGTGACATCGAGCACGGCGAGATTGGTATAGACGCGCTTGACGACGCCGAGCGCGGTGAGCGGGTAGGCGCAGCGGCGGACCAGCCGGCTTTCGCCGGATTTCGTTTGATGTTCCATGAGGACCCAGACTTGGCGGGCGCCGGCAGCGAGATCCATGGCGCCGCCGACCGCGGGCGCGCTGTCATTATCCGAGGTCGACCAATTGGCGAGGTCGCCATTCTCGGCGACCTGAAACGCGCCAAGCACGCAGAGGTCGAGATAGCCGCCGCGAATAAGGGCAAAGCTGTCGGCGTGGTGCATGTAGGACCCGCCACTGCGCAGCGTGACATATTGCTTGCCGGCATTAATCAGCCAGCGATTGATCTCGTCCGGCCCCGGCGCCGGACCCATGCCCAGCACGCCATTCTCGGAATGGAAAATCACTTCGCGTTCGGCGGGCACATGATCGGCCACCTGCAGCGGCGCGCCGATGCCGAGATTGACGTACCAGCCCTCAGGAATGTCACGGGCGACCCGCGCAGCCATTTCGTTGCGCGTAAGCGGCCGATGCCTGGCGATAACGTCCACTGCAGCCTCATCACGTGACGGTCGGTTCGCCGTAGGGCACGTGCAGCACCCGATTGACATAGATTCCGGGAGTGGCGACCTTTTCCGGATCGAGAGCGCCGAGATCGACAATGTGCTGCGCCTGCGCGATCGTCAATGTCGCCGCCGCTGCCATTACGGGATTGAAATTGCGCGCCGAGGAGCGATACGTTAGGTTGCCCCAGCGGTCCGCCTCCCACGCCTCGATCAGTGCAACGTCGCCGGCAAGCGCCTCTTCCAGAAGATACTTGCGGCCGCGAATTTCGCGCTGCTCTTTGCCGGCAGCGAGCTTGGTCCCCACTCCCGTGGCAGTGAAGAAGGCGGGAATGCCGGCGCCGGCGGCGCGCAGCCGTTCCGCCATTGTGCCTTGCGGCACAATCTCGAGCTCGATTTTGCCGGCGCGATAAAGTCCCTCGAACACCACCGGATCGACCGTGCGCGGGAAAGAACAAATGATCTTGCGCACGCGGCCAAGTTCCAAAAGCCGAGCCAGGCCGGTGCGGCCAACGCCGGCATTGTTGGACACGACAATAAGATCTTTCGCGCCATGCTCGATGAGCCCCTCGATCAGCGCATTAGGCTGACCGATGCTGCCAAAGCCCCCGAGCAGTACCACCGCGCCGTCGCGGATTCCCGCCATGGCTTGCGCCATCGATTGCACGATTTTGTTGATCATTGCAGCGCGTGAATGAGCGTAATGATTGTTATCCCACCACGCGCGCTCGTGCCGCTCCGCCAAAAGCCGGCATCACCTCGTGGGCGAAACGGCGCAAGCTGTCCTGGCCAGCGCCAGCGCCGCCGTTGAGCAATACGTAGCCAACGCCGAGCTGTTGCAGGTTTTCCAACTTCCGCGCGATCTCGTCAGGCGTGCCGTAGAGCGCGCTCTCCTCGCTTGCTTCGCGCGTGTCGGAGAACGCCATGATGCTTGCTTTGCTTTTGCTGCCGTCCGGCGCGTTGGAGACGGCGGCAAGGCGGCGCTGGGCTTCAAGCCGGCGTTCCAGCGCGGCTTCCTTGTCGGCTTGATCCTTGGCCACATAAAAAGCGCGCGCGACGCCGATATCCATCGGGTCGAAGGCACGGCCGCGCGCTTCAACCGCGGCTTTGAACGTCGCGATGCGCTCGGCAACGGTTTCGAACGAGGCGAACTGGTCAAGCAAGAGATTAAAGCCGCGTTCGGCGACCTGGCGGATCGAATCCGGCGCGCCGGCCGCCATCCACATCGGCGGATGCGGCTTCTGCGCGGTCGGCGGCTCGACGATGATGTCCTCGAAGCGCCAGTATTTTCCGTGATGCGAGAAACGCTGCTTGGACGTCCAGCATTTCACGATGACGTCGAGCGATTCACTAAACCGTGCATCGGCTTCCGCCATGGGAATGCAAAAACCGGCGAATTCATTGTGGCGATAGCCTTTGCCGACACCGAAATCGAGTCGGCCGCCGGACAGAAGATCGATCGTGGCGGCTTGCTCGGCGAGCAGTACCGGATTGTGCCAAGGCAGCACCAAGACTGCCGTGCCGAGCCGTAGTGTTCTGGTTTTTGCTGCTACCCAGGTCAGCAGCGCCAGACTGGCTGAGACTTGGCCAAAACCGGTGAAATGATGCTCGACGAGAAACGTCGAATGATAGCCCAGCGCTTCGGCCTCGACATTGTACTCGACAAATTGCCGATAGCCCTGTCCGGAATCAACGTCCGGGCCGCCATGGCGGGCCGTCGCGCTGCCGAACAAGCCAAAGCGCATGAGCGAGTTTCCCCGTGTTGCGGCGCCAATGTAGCCCATGCCGGGCGGCCGGAGCTAGAGCATGAACTCCGGTTTCCCGCCTGCACGAAGCCCAGGCACCGGTTTGTTGTTTCGTTCGATGCTTCGGCGGGCGAAGGCAGGTCGGAAAGGATCATGCTTAAATGAAATCTGAAACGAACTGACATTCAACGACGATAGTTTCGCGTATAGTGCTGGGGGAGGAGATCGCATGATCAGAATCATTGTCGCGACGCTGGCGGTCGGGGCCGTTGTGGTGGGCTTGTGGGCGCAAATCGGTCCGGCAGCGGCGCAGGACTATCCCAATCGTCCGATCACGATGATCGTGCCTTATCCGCCCGGCGGCGGCGTCGACGTGATGGGGCGGTTAATGGGGCAGAAGCTTTCGCTGGCGCTCGGGCAGCAGGTCGTGATCGAAAATCGCGGCGGTGCCGGCGGCATGATCGGCACCCGCGACGCGGCGCGCGCCGCGCCGGACGGCTACACCATCGTCATGTTGCTGACCGGCATCAGTCTCGGCGCCAATACCGGCTATGACGTGAACAAGGATTTCGCGCCGATCGGGATTGTCGCCTCCACCCCGATCATCGTCGATGCGCATCCATCGCTGCCGGCAAAATCGCTCGCCGAAGTGATTGCATTGGCGAAGAAAGAACCCGGCAAGCTCTCCGCCGGCACGCCGCCGGCGCCGACAATCAACTACTTCGCGGCGCAATTATTCAATTTGCTGGCCGGCACCGACATCACCGTCGTGACCTATAAGGGCACCGGACCGCTGACTACCGATCTCCTTGGCAATCACGTGCCGCTTGGGTTCAACACCATTCCCGCCTCGATCAGCAATATCGCGGCCGGACAGTTGCGCGGCCTTGCGGTGACGGCGCATGTGCGCTCGGCGGCGCTGCCGGACGTGCCCACGGCCGCCGAATCGGGTCTGCCCGGCTTCGAGGCGGTACAATATTACGGTCTCGCCGCGCCGGCCGGCACGCCGCGCCCGATTATCGAGCGGTTGAACAAGGAGCTGCGGATAATACTCACTGCCGATGAGATGAAGAAACGATTGATCGCCGATGGCAGCGATCCCGCGCCAAGCACGCCCGAGGAATATGCGGCAAACATCCAGCGCGAAGAGGCCAAGTGGGCGGCGCTGGTGAAGAAGCTCGGGCTCAAGATCGAGTGACCGTCATTCCGGGGCGCCGCGACAGCGGCGAGCCCGGAATCCATAACCCCAGTTTTTGGAAGAATTTCTCTCGTAACGAAATGCTGCAAGTACCGTGAATATGGATTCCGGGTTCGCGCTAGGCGCGCCCCCGAATGACGAAGGAGGTGATGTGCATGAATCTCGGATTGAAGGACAAAACCGCGCTGGTTACCGGCTCGAGCCGTGGCATCGGCCGCGGCATCGCGCTGGCACTTGCCGGCGAAGGCTGCGATGTCATGCTGACCGGCCGTGACCGTGCGGCGCTCGACGACACCGCCGCCGCCATAGGTAAACTCGGCTGCCGCGCCGGCACCGCCGTGATCGATCTGCGCGACAGGGACGCGCCGGCAAAACTGATCGAGCAGGTCAAGCGCGAATTCGGCGGTCTCGATATTCTCGTCAACAATGCCGGCGCGACCAAGCGCGGCGATTTTTTAGCCCTGACCGACGCCGACTGGGAGGATGGCTACGCGCTAAAATTCTTCGCTCATATGCGGCTCGCCCGCACCGCCTGGCCGCTGTTGCAAGCGCGGCACGGTGCGCTCGTTTCGATCGGCGGCACCGGCGGACGCAAGCCGACCGCAGAATTCACGATCGGCAGTTCGGTCAACGCCGCGGTCGCCGCCTTCACCAAATGTCTTGCCGATCGTGGCAAGACCGATGGCGTGCGCGTGAATTGCATCCATCCCAGCGTTGTCGAAACCGACCGGACCCGGCGGCGCATCAAAGCTGAAATACAACGGACCGGCGCGCCAGAGGAAAAAATCCGCGAACAGATATTGCGCGAATTCAATAATACCATTCGGTTCGGCACAGTCGGCGACGTCGGCAACCTCGTCGCCTTCGCGGTTTCATCGCAAGCGACTTGGCTGCACGGCGCCACGATCGATCTCGACGGCGGCGAAATTCCGGTTTTGTGAGCACGGCGCGCCTTGCTGTCTGCCCGCCTCCCCTTGAGGGGGAGGCGGCGAACGAAAGTGAGCCGGGAGGGGGTATCTTTCACGACCCCCTCCCGGCGACGCTCCTTCCGGGAAACAATTGCCGAATGAACATTCTTTTCACCCCTGCGCGGATCGGTCCGGTCGAAATCAAGAACCGTATCGTCATGCCGCCGATGACCACGCGCACGGCGGACGACGAGGGTTTTGTCACTGACGATTGCATTGCGTATTACTTGGCGCGTGTGCACGGCGGCACCGGCCTCATCACGGTCGAAATGGCCGCGCCCGAGAAGGCCGGCCGGCACCGCCGGCGCGAAGTCGGAATCTATGACGACCGTTTCATTCCCGGCTTGACGCGGCTCGTCGATGCCATCCATCGCGGCGGCGCCAAGGCGTCGATCCAGCTCGGCCATGCCGGCGGGCATACGCGCCTAGACATCTGCGGCGAGACGCCGATTGCGCCATCGGCAATTCCGCACCCGGTCTACGAGACGACATTTGAGACCATCGTTCCGCGGGAGATGACGCTCGCGCGCATCCAGGAGACGATTGCAGCTTTCGTTGCCGCCGCATGGCGCGCGCAAGCGGCCGGTTTCGACTGCGTCGAAATTCATGCCGCGCATGGCTATTTGATCTCGCAATTCCACGCACCATTCGAAAACCGGCGCAGCGACGAATATGGCGGCAGCCTGGAAAATCGCGCGCGCTTCGGTCTCGACGTGCTGCGCGCGGTGAAAAGCGCGCTACCGGATTTCCCGGTCGTGTACCGGCTCTCGGTGGAGGATTTCTTTCCCGGCGGCTTAGCCTTTAGCGTGGGCCGCCAGATCGCGATCTGGGCGGCCGCGGCCGGCGCCGACGCGTTGCATATCAGCGCCGGTCATTATCGTTCGCGCCCGTCAGCGCAGGTCGTCCTGCCGCCGATGACTTATCCCGACGCGACTTTTCTCGATTACGCGGCTGAAGTGAAGCGTCGCGTTGGCATTCCCGTCATCGC
>JBASAH010000386.1:0-2956 GCA_049650505.1 Xanthobacteraceae bacterium | reverse complement strand
GCCTCGTTCACTCCGCGCGGCAAGGGCAGATCGTAGCTGAGCTCGGCTCGCATCCGGTGCCGGACAAGCGGCGGCAAATCGCGGCGCTGGCGCCTAAGGGCGCGGTCTTTGTCGACGGCGAAGTTTCGGGCACGCCGGGCATGGTCGCCGCGCGCAAGGCGGTCGTCTATCTCGCCGGCGACACGGAAGCCTGCAAGAAGCTCGAAGCGGTAATGGCCGGCGTCACCGATTCCTGCCTCTATTTCGGCGAGTTTGGCGCCGCCAGCCGCGTCAAGCTGGTCAATAATCTTCTGGTCGCGATCAACATCGCTGCCACCGCCGAAGCCATGGCGCTGGGATTGAAAGCCGGAGTCGATGTGCCGCTGATGATCAAGGCGATCGCCAGCGGCAGCGGCGGCTCGACCCAGTTCGCGATCCGCGCACCGTGGATGGCGGAACGGCGGTTCACGCCGGTGCAGGGCTCGGCCGGTACGCTTGCGCATTATTTCGGCATGATCGCCGATTTTGCTGACAGCGTCGGGGTAGCGACGCCACTTATGGATTGCGTGGTGCCGCTCTATCGGCGCTGCATGGAGATGGGCCTGGGCGACAAGGATGTCGCCGCCATGGTCGACGTCATCGCCGCGCTGCCGCGCGCCAAAGATTGAGGGCGCTGTAATATTGAAGACATTATAATAAGGAGACAACGCATGATCCGCGTCGGCAAGATCGCGCATGCCGCGTACGAAACGCCCGATCTCAACCAGCAGACCGAATATTACACTGAGATTATCGGGTTGACGCTTGCGGCGCAGGAGAAAGACACGGTCTATCTCGCCTCGACGGTGGATCATCACGCCGTCGTTCTGCGCAAAGGTTCGCAGGCGCAATGCACCCGCATTGGCTTTCAAATTCCGCCAAGTGCCGACCTCGATGAATTTCAAAAACAGGTGGCGAGCCATGGGGTTGTCACCGAGCGCCGCAAGAACGCCGAGCCGTCGATCTCGGACATGCTGGTGTTTAAGGATCCCAAAGGCACGGTTATGGAGGTGTTCAAGCGCGACGACTTTTCACACCAGAAATTCCAGTCACAGGGCATCGTGCCGTACAAACTCGGCCACGTCGCGTTCCATGTCGCCGACGTCAAGCATGTCACCAAGTTCTATTGCGACGTGCTCGGCTTTCGCGAGTCCGATTGGATGGGCGATTTCTTCTCGTTCCTGCGCTGCGGTCCCGATCATCATACTATCAATCTGATGGAGACTGGATCCAACCGGCACTTCCATACCGCCTTCGAGCTGCGCGACTGGGCGCATATGCAGCAGGCCTGCGATTTTCTCAGCTTGCACGGCTATAAGCTCCTCTGGGGTCCGGGCCGGCATGGCATCGGGCACAATCTGTTTGCCTATCATCGCGCGCCGAATGGCTTGATCACCGAGACATTCGCCGAACTCGACCGCATGAACGAGGAGCTCGGCTATTTCGAGCCGCGGCCCTGGCACCGCGACCATCCGCAGCGGCCGAAAGTCTGGGTCAAGGATCCTTCGGCGGCCAATTTGTGGGGTATTCTGCCGAGCGACGAGATGATGAAATAATTTGGGGGGGTCAATGAAAATCACCCCCCGACAAAGTCCCCTGCATGTTCGATTGCCGAAGTGGCTCGCCGCCACGCTCGCGATCGCCGCTGTCCTCGCAGGTGCGAGCGCAAGCGCGCGCGCCGATAATTATCCGGCAAAAACCATCACCATCATCGCGCCGGCGTCACCGGGCGGCGTTACCGACATGCTGGCGCGATTATTGGCGCGGCGTTTCATCGCCGATTGGGGGGCGCAGGCCATCGTGGAAAACAAGCCCGGCGCCAATAATCAGGTCGCCGCCGAATATGTCGCGCGCCAGCCGGGCGACGGCTACACGCTGTTCATCGGCCCGGAAACCACCTTCATCGTCAATCCGGCGCTGTATGCGCATCTCGCCTACGATCCGGTGAAGGATTTCACGCCGATTGCCGGCCTGGTCAGCATCAATCACGCGCTGGTGCTCAATCCGTCGGTGCCGGCCAACAGCGTCAAGGAACTGATCGCGCTCGGCAAAGCCAAACCCGGACAATTGAACTACGGCGACTACGGCGTCGGTTCGAGCGGACACCTCAACATGGAAATGTTTAAGGCGATGACCGGATTGAACTTCGTCGCCGTGCATTACAAGGGCGCGACGCCGGCCTTGGAAGATGTCATGGCCGGCCACATCCAATTGATGTTCATCTCGACCGGCAGCGCGATGCCGCAGGCCAAGGCCGGCACGGTGAAGATCATCGGGCTGGGTGCGGAAAAGCGCATGGCGCTGCTGCCCGATGTGCCGGCGATCGCCGAGACCGTGCCGGGCTTCACCGCGGTGTCATGGTTCGGCCTGTTCGCCCCGGCGCACCTGCCGCCCGAGGTGGTTGCGAAAATCAACGCCGAAGTGCGCGCCATCTTCGTCGACCCCAAAGTCCGGCAGGACTTTCTCGACGCGCAATATTTCGAACCGATCGTCGGCTCGCCCAACGAGCTTGCCGAGCGCATCCGCAGCGAAGAGCCGAGATGGCGCAAGCTGATCCGCGACGCGCATATCACCGTTGAATAGCAATTCTTCACCGCGTCATTGCCGGGCTTGACCCGGCAATCTATGCTGACGTTCCGCTTAAATCACATCAGCTACTTTTCCATGCGGCGCATCCGCATGGATACGCGGGGTAGGCGAGCGAAGCGACGCCGTTTCTTCGAACGGCTATCCCCGCGTATGACGACTGAGGGAGCCCATGCGCGTCATTACGCTTGAAGAGCATTTTGCCACGCCAATGTTTCTCGATGGGCCTGGCCAGGACCTCAAAAACGCGGCGCTGAAATTCGAAGGCCGCGCCTTAAAGCTGATCGAGCCCTTATGCGATATCGGCGACAAGCGCATTGCCGCGATGGATGCCGCCGGCATCGACTTTCAG
>JBASAH010000385.1:0-1699 GCA_049650505.1 Xanthobacteraceae bacterium | reverse complement strand
GAATACCGCTTTCTCTCGCTTCGCACCCGGTCATAGGCACGATCCTGAAGGGCATGTCTGGACGGCGCCCCGTCGTCAAGGGTTTGGTTGGGGCTTTGCGAACGCTTCGGGTGCGGTCATGTCTTCGGCCTGGTTAGCGCGGGTTACGAATGTCCCGCTGGCCCTGATGTTGGTCCGCATGGCTCTTCGCCCAATCAGCAAAACGCGCTCGTTATGGCGCCTGCCCTTTTCCTCGGGCTTCCGAGCCGTTCCGTTGGTTCACATCGCTTCGCCGTCGCCCTCGATGCGGATCGCCTTGCGGCGAAACCTCGTTCCTGCTGAGCTTGTTGGTTCAGGCCTTGACCGGACGGTCGTCGTAATGGCCGCCTTTGGTCGCGAGCGCATAGACGATCCGCGCCAGCTTGTTGGCGAGCGCCACCGCGGTCAGCTTGAACTTGTACTTGACGGTCTTGCGCTCGATCATTCCGCTCGCCCAGCGGCGCAGGGCGTCGTTATGCCCTTTGCGGTGGCCAAGGGCCGAGCACGCGCCCTGAACCAGCAGCTTGCGCAGATAGCGGTCGCCCATCTTGGTGATCCGCCCGAGCCGCGGCTTGCCGCCGGTCGAATGTTGGCGCGGGGTCAGCCCGAGAAAAGCGGCGAACTCCCGCCCGCTGGAAAACGCGCCGAAGTTCTGGACCGTGGCGAGAAGCGCTGAGGCGGTGACCGGGCCGACCCCGGGAATGGTCATCAGCCGCCTCGCGGTCTCGTCGGCCTTGGCGGAGGCTTCAAGCTCCCTGTCGATCGTCTCGATTGCTTCGTCGAGCGCGTCGATCTGCCGGACAAGCGGGAGGAGGGCGACGCGCACGCAATCGGGAACCACGATCTCGCCGTCGTCGTCGACGCCGTCGTAGGCCAGCCGCTTGAGGGCATAAGCGTTCTGAACGCCCTGCGCGGCGACGACCCCTATTTCCGACAGATGGCCGCGCAGGGCGTTGAGCGCCGCCGTGCGTTGCCCGACCATCAGCTCGCGCGCTCGATGGCGCATCAGCGCCGCCTGGTTCTCGACAGAGCGCACGGGAACGAAGCGCTGGCCCGGACGCCCTGCCGCCTCGCAAATCGCCGCCGCGTCGGCTGCGTCGTTCTTGTTGCGCCGGACATAGGGCTTCACGTGCGCCGGCGGGATAAGCCTCACCGCAAAGCCGAGTTCCAGCAATTGTCGCCCCCAGTGATGCGCGCAGGAGCAGGCCTCCATCGCCACCACGCACCGCGGGAGCGTGTCGAAAAACTTCAAAAGCGTTCGGCGATTGATCGAGCGGGCAATGACGACCGAGCCCGTCGCGTCGACCGCGTGAATGCGGAAGACCCTCTTGGCCAGATCAAGCCCGACGCGCGTGACAGACGAGGTATCGATGATAGACTTGCCCACGGACGGCTCCCTTCCAGATGGCGCTTTCAACGACGACCATCTGGGCACGCTTGATGCCGTTCGGGGCACCGTCCACCCCATCATTCGCCGACGGCGTGGCACATGGGTCAAAGGACCCAAGACGGTCAATCATCCGCATCAGGTTGGGCTTGGCGAGTTGCTGTCTATGGCTTCGGGGTGAAGTCGGCGGCCCGATCGGGTTGACCAGGCCGACTAACAAAAGATTACTGGTCGCGCTCTTCGCATCTCGTGCGATGATGCTCTATTGGAGCCCCTGCGAACTCTATGCTGGGC
>JBASAH010000384.1:0-2084 GCA_049650505.1 Xanthobacteraceae bacterium | reverse complement strand
CGCGCGAGGAGCGCGTGCGCATGACGCGGCTTCGTCAAACCATCGCCCGCCGCTTGAAGGACGCGCAGAACACCGCCGCCATGCTCACGACCTTCAATGAGGTCGACATGGGTCACGTCATGGCGCTGCGCACGCAATACCGCGATTTGTTCGAGAAGAAACACGGCGTGAAACTCGGCTTCATGGGATTTTTCGTGCGCGCCTGTGTGCAGGCGCTGAAAGAAATTCCGGCGGTGAATGCCGAGATCGACGGGGCCGATATCGTCTACAAAAATTATTATCATATCGGCATCGCGGTCGGCACCGAACGCGGTCTGGTCGTGCCGGTGGTGCGCGATTGCGACGTCAAATCGCTGGCCGAGATCGAGAAGGCGATCGCCGATTTCGGCCGTCGCGCCCATGACGGCACGCTCAAGATCGAGGAGATGCAGGGCGGCACGTTCACGATCACCAATGGCGGCATCTACGGCTCGTTGATGTCGACGCCGATCCTCAACGCGCCGCAGTCCGGCATTCTCGGCATGCACAAGATTGCCGAACGCCCCATGGTGGTCGCCGGCAAGATCGAGGTGCGGCCGATGATGTATCTCGCTTTGTCCTACGATCATCGCCTGGTCGACGGCCGCGAAGCGGTCACTTTCCTCGTCCGCGTCAAGGAATGTCTGGAGGACCCGGCGCGATTGGTGCTGGATTTGTAGAACGATGGCTTCTTACGATCTCATCGTCATCGGTAGCGGGCCCGGCGGCTATGTTTGCGCCATCCGCGCCGCGCAACTTGGCCTGAAGACCGCGGTGGTCGAGAAGCGCGCCACATTCGGCGGCACCTGTCTCAATATCGGCTGCATTCCGTCGAAAGCGATGCTCAACGCGTCGGAGCTTTATGATGAGGCCTCGCACAAGTTCGCCGCTATGGGCATCAAGGTCGGCGAGGCGACGGTCGATCTTGCCACCATGCTGAAATACAAGCAGCAGGCCGTCGACGTTAACGTCAAGGGCGTCGATTATCTGTTTCGTAAAAACAAGATCGAGGCTTTCCATGGCGCCGCGCGCATCACCGCGCCCGGCAAGGTCGAAGTGACAAACGCCGATGGCAAAGCGCAGAGCGCCCGACAAGTGCTGGAAACCAAGGCGATTGTCATCGCCACGGGTTCCGATGTGGCGCGGTTGAACGGCATCGACATTGACGAAAAACGCATCGTGTCCTCGACCGGCGCGCTTGAATTGCCCGCCGTGCCGAAGAAGCTCCTTATCGTCGGCGCTGGTATAATCGGGCTCGAGCTTGGCTCGGTATGGCGCCGGCTCGGCGCCGAGGTGACGATCGTCGAATTCCTCGATCATATTCTCCCGGGCATCGACGCCGAGGTCGGCAAGCAATTCCATCGCATCGTGGAAAAACAGGGCATCGCGGTGCGGCTGTCGTCCAAAGTCGCCGCGATCGACACGTCAGGGAAGATGCTCAAGGTCAAGGTTGAGCCGGCGGCGGGCGGCGCAAGCGAGACAATCGAGGCCGATATCGTGCTGGTCGCGATCGGGCGGGCGCCCTATACCGACGGCCTCGGGCTCGAAACAGTCGGCGTGAAAAAAGACAATCGCGGCCGCGTCCTCGTCGACTCGCGGTACCGCACCAATGTCGACGGCATTTATGCGATCGGCGATGTGATTGCCGGCCCCATGCTGGCGCACAAGGCCGAAGACGAGGGCGTCGCGGTTGCCGAAATTCTGGCCGGCCAGGCCGGCCACGTGAATTACGACGTCATTCCCAACGTCGTTTACACTTTTCCGGAGATCGCTTGCGTCGGCAAAAGCGAGGAGGAGCTGAAAGCCGCCGGCATCGCTTACAACGTCGGAAAATTTCCATTCGCCGCCAACGCGCGCGCCAGGATCAATCTGGCCGGCGAAGGCTTCGTCAAGATACTGGCCGACGCCAAGACCGACCGCGTGCTCGGCGTGCATATTCTCGGCCCCGATGCCGGTAATATGATCGGCGAGGCCGCTGTCGCCATGGAATTCGGCGCGTCGTCGGAAGACATCGCCCGCACCTGTCACGCCCATCCGACCTTGAGCGAGGCGATCAAGGAATCGGC
>JBASAH010000383.1:0-12436 GCA_049650505.1 Xanthobacteraceae bacterium | reverse complement strand
CGCCAAGCGAGCGCCGGGCGAATGAGATCGGCAAGCCGTTCCAGAATGTCGACCCGCACCGCCCGCGCGCCGCACACGCGATAACCAGCCGTGCGATAGAGCGCTGCATCGATCGTCGGATCGGCCGGGATCGAGGTGCGGCCGCTGCCAGCAAGATGCAGCAGCTGATCGAGCACTTTGCTATCCGCCCCATCGTGCCTGAGCGCCCACAATTGCGTCGCCAGCGCCCGCGGCGCCGGCTTCAGGAGTGCCGGCAGATAGATGTGATAGGCGCCAAAGCGTACGCCATATTTCCGCAGGCTGGCGCGGGCCGGTTGTTCGAGGCCTTTGACATCATCTGCGACGCGCGCACGATCAAGTACCCCGAGCGCTTCGATCAACTGAAAGGCAACGCCGCGCGCAATGCCGGTCACATCACTTGCCGCTGCCAGCTCCGATAGCGGCCCCAGCAGTTTTTCGATATGCGATTTGAGCCACGCATTGAGCCGCGCTTCAACGGCCTCGCGCGGCGCACCGCTAAGGTATTCGTCGGCGATAATGCGAACGCGCGGCCGCAGCAGTTCTTCACCGGCGTAAAGTTTACCGACCGCTGCGCCCACCCAGCGCAGCGTGCCGTCGGCCGCAAGAATGAACTGTGCGTCAGGCGCCTCGGCCAAGCGCGCGGCCCGTGCGGCGATCTCGCCGGCCAGCGCTTTTTGGGCGGCGTTTTGCAACGCCTTAGCTTCCGAACCGCCCGAAGACGCATCGGCAACAAAGACAAAGCCTTCGAGTCGGCCAATGAGATGGCCTTCGACGACGACATCGCCGGTTTGATTGAAATTGGGCTCAAGCGCGGAGTTTTCGCGCAACCGCCGCATCAAGACGCTGGTGCGGCGATCGACGAAGCGCTCCGTTAAGCGCTCATGCAAGGCGTCGGACAGCCGGTCCTCAACGGCGCGCGTTACGTCCTGCCAGTGCTCGGGGTCGGCAAGCCAATCCGGACGGTTCGCTGCAAAGGTCCAGGTGCGGATATGGGCAATGCGGGTCGAGAGCGTATCGATATCGCCATCGGTGCGATCCGCCAACGCGACTTGATGCGCGAACCAGTCGATTTTGATGGCGCCGTCACGCTGCAGAAAACCGTAAAGGGTCACGATCAGTTCGGCATGGTTGGCTGGCGCGATCTTTCGGTAATCGGGCAACTGACACACGTCCCACAATCGCTCGACGTCGGCGCTTGTGCGCGTATAGGCGCGCACGTCGTCGTCGCGCGCGGCATGATCGAGCACTAGAATGTCTTCGGCGACTGGCGCACGCGCCAGCGCGCTTTCGCTCGGCGGCGCGGCAAGAGTCGCTTGCAGGGCGCCGATTGACGAAAAATCGAGCGCGGAATTGCGCCATTGCACAAGCTTCACCGGCTCGAAACTGTGCGATTCGAGCGCCTGGACCAATTCGGTCTCGAACGGTGGACAGCGTCCGCTCGTGCCAAAAGTGCCGTCGCGCGTTGCGCGTCCGGCGCGGCCGGCGATCTGAGCGAGTTCGGACGGACTAAGCTTGCGGAACTGGTAGCCGTCGAATTTACGATCGGAAGCGAAAGCGACGTGGTCAACATCGAGATTTAACCCCATGCCGATCGCGTCGGTCGCCACTAGATAGTCGACCTGGGCCGACTGATAGAGTTCGACCTGGGCGTTACGCGTTCGCGGCGACAAGGCGCCGAGCACCACGGCGGCACCGCCGCGCTGACGGCGGATCAATTCCGCAATCGCGTAGACCTCCTCGGCTGAGAAAGCGACAATGGCCGAACGGCGGGGCAATCGCGTGAGCTTTTTTTCGCCGGAAAAACTGAGCCGCGATAAGCGCGGCCGGCTGACGATACTAGCGCCCGGCAACAACCGCTCCACGATCGGCCGCATAGTGGCCGCGCCGAGCACGAGAGTTTCCTCGCGGCCGCGCCGGTGCAGCATGCGATCGGTGAAGACATGGCCACGCTCGAAATCGGCGGCGAGCTGGATTTCGTCGATCGCCAGGAAAGCGACGTCGAGCTCGCGCGGCATCGCTTCCACGGTCGCGACCCAGAATCGTGGATTTGCCGGCTTGATCTTCTCTTCGCCGGTGACCAGCGCCACCGCCTCGGCGCCGACACGCTCGACGGCGCGGTTATAAACCTCGCGCGCCAGGAGGCGCAGCGGCAGCCCGATAATGCCCGACGAATGCGCAAGCATGCGCTCGATCGCCAGATGGGTCTTGCCAGTATTGGTCGGACCCAACACGGCGGTGACGCCGGCGCCGCGAGCGCGAAGCTCGCGGTCGGCGCTAGGCGAAAACGAAATCGACATTGAAGGCCCGGCTGGTGCGGCGGCGACCGCGATAAAGACAGTGCTTCTCTATCACAACGTTACGCTGGGAAAGCCTGTGCTTGCTGGGAAAGGCCTGTGCTTAACGTGTGGAACGAGTCTGGAACAAATCGCGGCCGAATCGGCGACTCGGCGTCTGTTCGAATTCGTTCACTGCGATATATGGCACCATTGGCACGCTTCCATACCAGATGGGGTGGAAACCGGCACCCTGGCGGGTTTTCTCGGCGGCACAAACCGCAACGTGGCGTGCCAACATGATTCCTCGATGAGTCAAGAGCCAATACGTTGTGGATAACGGGGAAGGTTTACTCCCGGTCGCGCGGCGGCTGCCAAAACACGCACCGTTTACTGCGTTTTGGCCATCGGATGCGACGGCAGCAATGGTTGGGCAACCGAGACGAATTCGGTCGCCCGCAATATTCCGATTCCGAGTGGCGTTGGCATCGCGAAGCGGAACGGCACCAGCACGCGCGTGCCGGCGATCGGCGCCAGCCAGACTTCGGCGTCGCGCAGCGCGACGAGATATTTGATCGCCGGCCGGTCCGGAACGTAACCGGCAATCGGCGTGAAATAGACAGCGCAGACCACCGCCGGCCCCTCGTAGCCGCGGTCAGCCCTGACGGTTTCCATGCGCCTGAACTCGCTGTGCAGATCGTAACGCACGCGCCCGTCGAACACCGCCACTTTACGGTTGCACGCTTCCGGCGATACCGGGTCGCCGCTGCCGCCAACGCGGTTGAGCATGGAGGTCATTGGATCGAGCACGCCACGGCGATCGGCGTCGGTGATCGGGATACGATCGGGGATAGGTGGCAGCGGCGGTTCGACGGCGTAGTCCGTGACGTTCCCAGCCGCGAGCGTCATGCGCACGTCATCGATCTTGCGGTCGTAGCTAAGAGTGGCGCCATAGTTCGTCGGCACCGGTTGGCCAGCGCTGAAAGTGCCGCGCGCCGCGCCAGTGCCGCGCCCTCCGGTAAAGAACCTTATGATGCCCGTCGTCGTGCCGCTCGCGGCGGCCGAATAGGACTCATCCGATATTTCAATGATCCAATTACCGCGGCCGATCGGGATCCCGGCGACGCTGACGACGTACTCGGCCTCCAGCCGGCCTTGGTTCCCGCTGTGACGGCCGGCGTCGCCGGCCATGGCGCCATGCGACAAGGTCAAAACCAACACGAAAAACGCCGCGGCGAGTGCGGCGGCGCCAAACGGGCGCACGTGCAGTTGCGGCGGCGCAAACGGGTGCAAAGGGTCCTCAATCCCGGACAGGCAACCGCTCACTGTCTCATAGGAGAATACGACGTTTGTGTGGTTTAGGCCGAGCGGTTTAAGCCGAGCCATGGCCGCTTCCTACACCGTGAGGCTGGTGCCCATCCTGCTCCTCGCGAGGCGCGCCTTGACCCCAAATAGCGTCGCCACTATAGGTCCGCGCCAACGCCGGATCGTGCGATAGGCGGCGCTCATCACGCGATGACGGGATGAGATGACCGAATTTTGGGCTTAAAGGATTTTAACGATGGCATGGCGATGCGAGCTGACCGGAAAGACGCGCCAGATCGGGCACCGGGTCAGCCATTCCAACCGCAAAACCAAGCGGCGATTTTTGCCCAATCTGCTCAACGTCACCATGATCTCCGACGCACTCGGGCGTTCGGTCCGATTGCGCGTGTCGGCAAACGCGCTCAAATCGGTCGATCATCGCGGCGGCCTTGATGCTTTCCTGCTCGCCGCGAAAGATGCCGAGTTGTCACCGCGTGTGCTCGAGCTTAAGCGCCAAGTCGTCAAGAAGCGTCAGGCGACAGCTTAGCTATCTTTTTCCGAAGCCCAGCAATATGACCGCCTCCGCCCGCCTGAGCGGCATTGCGCGTCATGCATGCAGCCGCCGCGGCCGCTGCCGCCGAGGCCGGTCCTCCACCGCATGCTCCTCGAATAATTCGGCGAGTTTTTCCGTCATCACCCCGCCGAGCTCCTCGGCGTCCACGATCGTCACCGCGCGGCGGTAATAGCGCGTCACGTCATGGCCGATGCCGATCGCGATCAATTCGACCGGCGAGCGGGTTTCGATATCTTCAATCACCCAGCGCAGGTGGCGCTCAAGATAGTTGCCGGGATTGACCGATAGCGTCGAATCGTCAACCGGCGCGCCATCGGAAATCATCATCAGGATCTTTCGCGTCTCCGCTCGCGCCAAGAGCCGCTTATGCGCCCAGTCGAGCGCTTCACCGTCGATGTTCTCCTTCAGCAGCCCCTCGCGCATCATGAGCCCGAGATTCTTGCGCGCGCGCCGCCACGGCGCATCGGCCGCCTTGTAAATGATGTGCCGCAAATCGTTGAGCCGTCCGGGATTGGCCGGCTTACCGGCGGCGAGCCAGGATTCGCGCGATTGCCCGCCTTTCCATGCCCGCGTCGTGAAGCCGAGGATCTCAACCTTTACACCGCAGCGCTCTAGCGTCCGTGCCAAGATGTCGGCGCATGTCGCGGCAACTGTGATCGGTCGGCCACGCATCGATCCTGAATTGTCGAGCAGCAGCGTAACCACCGTATCCCTGAAATCGGTGTCCTTCTCGCGTTTGAACGACAACGGATGCAGCGGATCGACAATGACCCGGGGCAGCCGCGCGGGATCGAGCAAGCCTTCTTCCAGGTCGAATTCCCAGGCGCGGTTTTGCTGCGCCAGCAACAATCGCTGCAGCCGGTTGGCAAGCCGGGCGACCACGCCCTGCAAATGCGAAAGCTGCTTATCGAGATAGCCGCGCAAACGATCGAGCTCCTCCGGCTCGCATAATTCCTCGGCGCCGACGACCTCGTCGAAACGCGCCGTAAAGGGCCGGTAATCGGGGCCGCGTGGTTCGTTGCGCGCTTGTCGCGGACGCCATGGCTCGGCCGCGGTTTCCGAATCGGCCATCTCGGCGTCGTCGGCCATTTCGGTCGCCGGCGCATCCACCGCTTCCGAGGCGCTGTCGGGCAATTCGTCGGCCGAAGCCTCGGCCTCGGCGGTCATCTGTTCGCTTTCGGCAGAATCGGAAGCCTCGCCGTCCTGGCCGGCCTCGTCCTTCTGGTCGCGGTCCTCGCCCTCTTCGCCTTCGTCTTCGTCGGACTCGTTCGAACGATCCTCGCCCATATCGAGGCAGTCGAGCAGATCATGCACGACGTCGCCGAAGCGGCGTTGATCGGTGAGCACGCGCTCGAGCCGATCGAGATCGCGTCCGGCGCGCTCCTCGATCAAGGGCCGCCACAGCTCGACAAGTTTGCGCGCCATCGGCGGCGGCGTCTGACCGGTAAGCCGCTCGCGCACCAGCATCGCAAGCGCGTCCTCAAGAGGAGCATCGGCGCGATCGGTGATTTCGTCGAATTTGCCACGGTGAAAACGGTCGTCGAGCATGGCGGCGAGATTTTTGGCGACACCGCCCATGCGGCGGGCCCCGATTGCCTCAACGCGAGCCTGTTCGATCGCTTCGAACACAGCGCGGGCCTGCTGGCCGCCCGGCGCCAGCTTACGATGCACCGCCGGGTCATGGCAGGCGAGCCGCAAGGCGATAGCGTCGGCATGACCACGAACGATTGCAGCCTCGCGCTCATTAAGCCGCCGCGGCGGCTCCGGCAGGCGGGCTTTGCCGCCGGCAAGGCCGGGCCGTTCCGAGGCAAAGCTGACTTCAAGATCGTTTTTGGCCGCGATGGCGCGCAGACAAATGCCAACCGCGCGCTTGAAAGGCTCTGTTGGAGCCTCCTTCGCCGCACCTTTTGGTTTGATGTTGGACGACATGGCCAGCTCGCTCTCCCGCTACCGGGAGAGGCTATCTAAGACAGCGCGACATTGACGGAGCTCTCCGGCAATTCCTGCCCGAAGCAGCGCTGATAGAATTCGGCAACCAGCGGGCGCTCGAGTTCGTCGCATTTGTTGACGAAAGTGAGCCGGAAAGCAAAGCCGATATCGTTGAAGATTTCCGCGTTCTCGGCCCAGATGATCACCGTGCGCGGGCTCATCACCGTCGAAATATCGCCATTCATGAAGGCGTTGCGCGTCAGGTCGGCGACGCGCACCATCTTCGAGACGATGTCGCGGCCTTCCGCTGTGCGGTAGTGCTTGGCTTTGGCGAGGACGATTTCGACTTCGTTGTCGTGCGGCAGATAATTGAGCGTGGTGACGATCGACCAGCGATCCATCTGACCTTGGTTGATTTGCTGCGTGCCATGATAAAGGCCGGACGTGTCGCCGAGCCCCACTGTATTGGCGGTCGCGAACAGCCGAAACGCGGGGTGCGGCTTGATCACTTTGTTTTGGTCAAGCAGCGTCAACCGGCCTGACGATTCCAGTACGCGCTGAATGACGAACATGACATCGGGACGACCGGCGTCGTACTCGTCGAAACACAACGCGACATTATTCTGCAGCGCCCACGGCAGAATGCCATCGCGGAATTCGGTGACCTGCATGCCCTCGCGAATGACGATTGCATCCTTGCCGATCAAATCAACACGGCTGATGTGACTGTCGAGATTGACGCGCACGCAGGGCCAGTTCAGCCGCGATGCGACCTGCTCGATGTGGGTCGATTTCCCGGTGCCGTGATAGCCGGTAACGATGACGCGGCGATTGCGGGCAAAACCGGCCAGGATGGCGAGCGTGGTCGGCCGGTCGAACCGGTAATCCGCATCGAGTTCCGGCACGTGCTCATTCGGCTCGGAATAGGCCGGAACTTCCAAATCACTGTCGATTCCGAATACTTGCCGGACCGAAACTTTCATGTCCGGCAGAGTGGATTCTGTCGTTGTATCAGACGCGAGAGTCATTGCTCCTCCGTGACCTCGATTCGCGCGGCGGCAGAACCGAGGTGGGAATCGACTAGTGTCCCGATTCCGGACTTCGCACGCTCTGTCGGCACGCTTTCATGCGAACTTCGGAAGGGGACCCTAGCAAGTATATAATTCTAGTGCGGTTTTTTGGTTTGAAGTTCCTATGAAAGCTTCCGACTGAACTGTAGGAACTTCAAATCCACCGCACTAGCGGCGGTCGGCTGCGCGGCTACATCTAGCAGAAAGTTCCAACGCGGCGGAAGCCACCCCGAGATCAGCAGAAACCGGCCGATTTCAGGTAATTATAGGCTTGAATAATCTCCCGCAGCCGCGCTTCCGAACCGCGGTCACCCCCGTTGGCGTCTGGGTGATGCCGCTTTACCAAAGCCTTGAACTTAGACTTGATATCGGCTCGGTTGGCGTCCGCTTCAAGCCCGAGAACATCGAGCGCGCGGCGCTGCGCATTGAAAATCTTGCGTCCCTCAGGCGTCGCATGCGCATGACCGGCGCGCCGAGCCCCCCATTCGCCAAACAAGGAGAACGGATCGTCGGCCGGCCAGTCCGGGTCACGAAAGCCTTTTCCCGCCTTGGGGGCTCGTTTGCCGCCGATCGAACCCATCTTCCAGGTCGGGCGGTGCCCGGTCAGGGCCTCCTTCTGATATTTCGCGATCGCGTCTTCACTCATCCCGGCGAAGAAATTGTATGAATTATTATATTCACGCACATGTTCGAGACAGAACTGCCAATACTCGGCGGCGCGCAGCCGGCCTTTCGGCGCCCGATGCGTCGCCGCCGCATTGCAGCCGGGCCACTGACAGCCGGGAAGCTCGGCGCCGAGCCGGCGGTCCTGGTCGGGCTTGACCCGAATCCGATCGAACAGCGGTGAATTGGATCGCATCATGACGATTATGCGGACGCTTTGGCCACGCGTTCAAGACTTGACAGGGGGCAAATCAGCGCGTCGTAGCGATACTCCTAATGTTTTATTGTTGCCCACCCGACATGGTTAGCGTCGCCGGGACCGGACTTAAGCAAAATGGGAATGCAAGACATCATCACGACAAAACTGGTTGCGGCTTTCGCGCCCGAGAGCCTGCACGTCGAAGACGAATCTCATTTGCATGCGGGGCATGCCGGGCACCGGCCGGGAGGCGAAACGCACTTTCGCCTTTATATCGTGTCGAATGCGTTCCGCGGAAAGAGCCGGCTCGAACGCCACCGCATGATCAACGCGGCCCTGGCAAAAGAACTGAAAAGCCGTGTCCATGCGCTCGCCATTCACGCGGCGGCGCCTGGCGAAACCAACTGACCTATTGCTCCTCTGTTACTCGGCTAGGGCGACGGCAGAGGACGACAGTTCACGCTCCTTGAGGAGGCCAATCAGATCCAACGGCGCGGTGAACATCGCGAGTTCGCCTTCGGCGGTACGCGGCCATTGTTCGCGCGGGCGATCCCAATAAAGCTCGACGCCGTTGTCGTCCGGATCGCGCAAGTAAAGCGCTTCGCTGACACCGTGATCGGAGGCGCCTTCGAGCGGAATATTCGCGGCGACCAAGCGCTGCAATGCATCGGCGAGCGCGGCGCGTGTCGGATAGAGCACGGCGAGATGATAAAGGCCGGTGGTGCCCGCTGCTGGCGGCTTGCCGCCGCGGCTCTCCCAGGTATTGAGCCCGATGTGGTGATGGTAACCGCCCGCGGAAATGAATGCCGCCTGCGGTCCTCTGCGCTGCATCAGCTCAAAGCCAAGTACACCGCAATAAAAGTCAAGCGCGCGGTCGAGATCGGCGACCTTAAGATGGACATGGCCGATGCGAACGCCGGCATTGATCGGAGCTTGCGTCATTTAGCTGGCCTTTGCCGTGGGTTTGCGATTAAGCGGGGCAACACGCAAGGCGGTGATGCGGTTGCGCGTTTTGCGCAGCACCTGAAAGCGGAAACCGTGAAACGTGAAGCTCTGTCCGGGTTCCGGGATCGAACGGGTTTCATGAATGACAAAACCGGCAACGGTGGTCGCTTCGTCGTCGGGAATGTGCCAATCCATCGCGCGATTGAGATCGCGAATGGGGACGCCGCCATCGACATTGACTGATCCGTCCGGCAGCGGACGCACGCCGGGAACGGCGATGTCATGCTCGTCGGAAATATCGCCGACAATCTCCTCGACAATGTCTTCCAGGGTGACCAGGCCTTCGAGCTCGCCGTATTCATCGACGACAAGCGCAAATGGCGTCTTGCGGTGGCGGAACGCTTTGAGCTGCTCGGCGACGGGCGTGGTGTCGGGCACGAACCATGGCGGCTTCGCCAAAGTTTGAATGTCGAGTTTTCCGGCATCGCCGCCGGCCGCGTGTAGCGCGCGCCACAATTCCTTGGCGTTGAGTACACCGATGACGTTATCGGGCGAATTGCGCCACAGCGGAATTCGCGTGATCCCCGACGCGAGAACGTCGTCAATCAATTGGCGTGGCGGCTCGTCGGCATCGAGCATCACCATCTTGGTGCGATGGATCATCACGTCCGATACCGTGAGCTCGCGCAGATCGAGCAAGCCGCCCATCATGTCGCGGTCGAGTTTCCCCACGACGCCGGCGCGGTGCATCAGATCGACCGCGCCACGCAGCTCCTCGCCTGGCGACAAGATCGATTGGATTTTGCCGACTGGCATGCCCAGCCCGTGCAAAATCCACCGCACCAGCGATTCGACGAAGCGCAAAACGGGAGAAAGAAAACGTACCGTCCGCTCCACCGGTTGCGCGACCGCTAGCGCCATGCGATCCGGGGCGTTGAACGCCGCCGTCTTGGGCAAGACCTCGGCGAGAACAAAAATGACGAGCGTCATTACGAAGGTCGCATAGATGATGCCAGCCTCACCGAAATAGACCAGCAATATCCCGGTCGCCAAAGTCGAAGCGGCGATATTGGTGAAATTATTGGCAAACAGGATCGCGCCGAGCAGCCGCTCGCGCGTCGCCATGAGCCGGTTGACGATGCCGGCATCGCGATTGCCCTGTTTTTCCAGGCGCAGCATCGCCGCGCGCGACGAGGCGGCCAGCGCGGTTTCGCTGGCGGAAAAGAACGCCGAGATCAAAAGACAGAGAACGACCGCAAACACGGTTAGCCAATCGACAATGCTCATCGTCCAGCAAGCTTCTCGCTCAAAAAAGCCCTTACTTGGCGCGCGTCGACCCCGGTCTCGATGACAACGGAGCCAATTGCCCGCGCCAGGATGAATGTAAGCATTCCGCGCTTTACTTTCTTGTCCTGGCCGATCAATCCCATCATCCGGTCAATGCCGGGCAGCGGGCCGGAAATATCGGATGGGCTGGTCGGCAAACCGACCTCGGCAAAATGGCGTCTTACCCGCTCAGCCTGCGATAATGGCAACAAGCCCTCACGCGCGGAGAATTCGAGAGCGAGCACCATGCCAATTGCGATCGCCTCGCCGTGAAGCAGGCGATCGGAAAATCCGCAGCCGGCTTCCAGGGCATGGCCGAAGGTGTGGCCGAAGTTGAGGAAGGCGCGCTCGCCAGTCTCACGCTCGTCGCGGGCGACGATTGCAGCCTTGGCGCGGCAAGCCACCGCCACCGCCTGTTCGCGCGCGTGGTTTCCGGACGAACCTTCGGCAAAGATTTCGGGCCAGTGCGCTTCCAGCCACGCGAAGAACGCCGCGTCGCCGAGCAAGCCGTATTTCACGAGTTCGGCGTAACCGGCGCGGAATTCGCGTTTCGGCAGCGTGTCGAGCAGTGCCGTGTCGGCGACGACCAGGATGGGCTGGTGAAATGCGCCAATCAGATTCTTGCCATGTCCGGAATCGATGGCGGTCTTGCCGCCCACCGAAGAATCCACCTGAGCCAGCAGCGTCGTCGGGACTTGCACATAATCGAGCCCGCGCCGCACTACCGCTGCGGCAAATCCGGCAAGATCGCCAATCACCCCGCCGCCAAGCGCGATGACCAGATCGTCGCGTTCTATCTGCGCGTTGAGAATGGCCTCGCAGACCTGCTCGAAGACGCGATAGCTTTTCGACGCCTCACCAGGCGGAACGATCATTTGTCTCGTCGACACGCCGGCGCGCTTGAGTGCCGCCTCGGCGGCCGGCATGGCATGATGCGCGACGTTTTGATCGGTGACGATGAAAGCTTTGGCGCCAGGCCGGAGTGCCGCAATCCGCGTCCCAAGCGTGCTGATGACGCCCCGTCCGATCGCGATCTCGTAGCTGCGCGGCCCAAGCGCCACCGGAACGACGACGCAGTCGCTGCGCATCGGGGCCGTCATTATTGACCTCGCGGCGGCGAAGCGCTGAGAAACGCGGTCAACGCTTCGATGATTTCGGTCACGATGGCATCATGCGGCACGTCACGCGACTGCACGGTGATGTCGGCTTGCGCGTAGATCGGCTGGCGCGTTGTCAAAAGGTCGCGCAAGGTGGCGGCCGGATCGTCGGTTTGCAGCATCGGCCGTTCCGCCTTGCGTTTGCTGATCCGCCGCAGCAAGAGATCGAGCTCCGCCGACAGCCAGATCGAAACGCCTCTTTCCTTGATTAGAGCGCGTGTCGCCTCATTCATCACCGCTCCGCCGCCGGTGGCCAAAACCTGTGGGCCACTGTTGAGCAAGCGCGCGATCACGCGCGCTTCGCCGCTGCGGAATGCAGCCTCGCCATGGCGGGCGAAGATGTCGGCAATGCTCATGCCCGCCGCTTGTTCGATCTCGGTATCGGCATCGACGAACGGAACACCAAGCCGGGAGCCGAGCCGGCGGCCGATCGACGATTTGCCAACACCCATCATGCCGATGAGCACGATTGACCGATTGCCCAGGCGTGCCAGGATGGCCGGCGCCGAACCGTTTTCATGATCTTTTTGTCTGGCAATTTCAATCATTTAACTCTTTCAACATCCGATCGGATTATTGGCCCATTGTCAGCCGCAGTCGATACGCCCACGGCAACATAAGCACGGCGAGCAGTTGCAATGCGGCCGAAATGGCGATCGTAGCCGGTCCCGACGCCATGACCAACGGCGATACTCCCGCGCCTCCGATGGGTGAGGCTCACGTTTGCAATTCACCAGTAGCCCTATCCGCGGAACCCAAACCCAAAAACCGCACGAGGATTAATATATTTGCTAATTTCGCTTTTGATTTGATTCCGAAGTTCGCATGCGAAGGCGCGGGGCGAATAGCTGCGAAGCCCAGAATCGACACGCTAGTGCCGCGAACCCGAAGTTCGCACAAGTTTGCGGAGCGCTCGGATGCGAACTTCGGGTTCAGAAGCGGCACTACAAGGTAGAGTTGCTAGTGTCCTTATC
>JBASAH010000382.1:0-2418 GCA_049650505.1 Xanthobacteraceae bacterium | reverse complement strand
AGGCGGAGCCGGTCGAGCACCTTGGCGCGGCTGCCGGGCGCGGCCGCAATCAGCCCCCGCCCTTGCATTGCAAAATCAGTCACGGATCGCCTCCCCGAGGGATCCATCACGACGCTCCTTTGCCTCGGCGCGGGAGCCTCCACTCAAACGGACGGCCGGCCGTCGCACAAGACACCTGCGCGACGAGCCGGTGGATGGCATCCGGGCGTTCCGCAGGAGCGCCCGGCGCGGTGTGTGAGGCGTCAATTCGAGGTCACGCGCAGCGGCTTGCCATCGCTGCCGACGATGGACTTAGCCCACATCGCTTCGATCTCGCTGACCACCTTGGCCGGCATCGGCACGTAATCGAGTTCCTCAGCCATCTTGCCGCCCTTGGCATAGGCCCAGGCGAAAAATTTAAGCGCCGAGGTCGCTGCCGCGACGTCCGGAGGCTGCTTGGGAATAAGGATGAATGTCGCAGCCGTCATCGGCCAGGACGTAGCGCCTGGCTGGTTGGCGAGGATCACGCCATAGCCCGGCACCGAATTCCAATTGGCGTTGGCGGCAGCAGCCTGGAACGCTTCGCTGGTCGGTGACACGGTCTTGCCGTCCTTGTTCACCATTTTGGTGAAGACCAGCTTGTTCTGCAGAGCATAGGCGTATTCGACGTAGCCGATCGAACCTTTGGTCTGGCCGACATTGTTCGAAACGCCTTCATTGCCTTTGGCGCCGATGCCAACCGGCCATTCCACCGACGTGTTGAAACCGACCTTGGACTTCCAATCGTCGCTGACTTGCGCAAGGTAATACGCAAAATTGAACGTGGTGCCGGACCCGTCGGAACGATGCACCACGGCAATTGCGGTCGACGGCAGCTTGGCGCTCGGATTGAGCTTTTTGATCGCCGCGTCGTCCCAGGTCTTGATCTCGCCGAGGAAGATCTTGGCGAGCGTGGGCCCGTCGATCACGAGATCGCCGGCTTTGATGCCATCGAGATTGATGACCGGCACGATGCCGCCCATGACCATGGGAAACTGCACCAAACCATTCTTGTCGAGATCTTCACCCTTGAGCGGCGCATCGGTGGCGCCGAAAGTGACAGTCCGGGCTTCGATTTGTTTGATGCCGCCGCCTGAGCCGATCGACTGATAATTCAGCCCGACTCCGGTCTCCTTCTTATAGGCGTCGGCCCACTTGGCGTAGATCGGATACGGGAACGTGGCGCCGGCGCCGGAAATGTCCATCGCGACGGCCGGCAGAACCGTCGCAGCCAGGAAGCCGGCGACGGCAATGGTCCTGAAATGTTTCACTGTGCTCTCTCCTGTGACTGGAATGCGGTGCGACGAGCTACCGTCCCACGTCGGTTTGACGCGGTCATCGGGCGGTTCTGTCGCCGTCTGTCAGAACGCTGCATCGAGGCTTGCCCTAGCTAGGCGGAGCTGCAGCAGCCGCACCGTTAGGGCTGGCGCATAGCCGTTCTATGAAGATTGCGTGACAGTTAGATGACGGGACAAACCATTGAAGACGCGATCATTTATCGCGCCGGGGCGGCAATCGCGGTGGGCAGGTGAATGGTGAAAGTGGCGCCGGCGCCGGGCGCACTGTTGATCGTCAACCGGCCGCGATGGCGATTGAGAATGTGTTTAACGAGAGCGAGACCGAGCCCGGTACCGCCTTGGGCACGGCTTTCTGTAACATCGACGCGATAGAACCGTTCGGTCAGGCGCGGCATATGTTCGGGCGCGATGCCGGGGCCGTAATCGCGAACGCTAACCTGCGCCTCCGGCTCGCCCTCGGCCGACGCGCCGACACCGAGCTTGATGTCGACCCGCCGCCCGGCGGCGCCATATTTGAGCGCATTCTCGACCAGGTTCTCAAAAACGCGGACCAGTTCGTCGTGATCGCCGAGCACCGGCAACGCGCCGGCGCTGTCGATGTTCACGGTAACCCCGCGATCGCGCGCCAGCGTCTCCAAGCCGTCGGAGACTTGGCGGATGATCGGCACCAGATCGACCGACGTGTCGGGACGGCGATGCGCATTGAGCTCGATCCGCGACAGCGACAAAAGATCGTCGATCAAGCGCGCCATGCGCCGCCCCTGCTCCTGCATGATCGAGAGAAATCGCTCGCGCGCCTTAGGGTCTTCCTTGGCTGAGCCTTGCAAGGTTTCGATGAAGCCTAGCAGCGAGGCAAGCGGCGTGCGCAATTCATGACTGGCATTGGCGACGAAGTCGGCGCGCATTTCCTCGACGCGGCGCAACGGCGTGAGGTCGTGAAAGGTCATGAGAACGAGGTCGGGGCCGCGCGCTTTAGCGTCGCGTTTGACCGGCGTCACCACCGTCTCGTACCAGCGATCGAGCGGCACCCGCTCGGAATAGACGACACGCTGCTCGTCACCCTCCTTGGCGGCGCGGCCGATCGCCTCGAGTAGTTCCGGCA
>JBASAH010000381.1:0-7533 GCA_049650505.1 Xanthobacteraceae bacterium | reverse complement strand
TGCCGGAACTGGTCGCCGCCTTCCACTCGCTGGTCGGCATGGCGGCGGTGCTGGTCGCCGCCGGAGCGCTCTACGCGCCCGCCGCTTTTGGGATCGGCAGCGAAGGCGCCATCCACGGCCAGAGCCTGATCGAAATGTCGCTTGGGGCTGCTATCGGCGCCATCACCTTCACCGGCTCGGTGATCGCCTTTCTCAAGCTGTCGGGCCGTATGAGCGGGGCGCCGATCATCCTGCCGGCGCGGCACGCGATCAATATCGGGCTCGCGCTCGGATTGATCGCTCTCATCGTCTGGTTTTTCGAAGCGCAGCACCATCTCGCCTTTTGGCTGATCGCGGCGGTGTCGTTTCTGCTCGGTGTGCTGATCATCGTTCCGATTGGCGGCGCCGACATGCCGGTCGTGATTTCGATGCTCAATTCCTATTCCGGTTGGGCGGCCGCCGGCATCGGCTTCACGCTCGGCAATTCGGCACTGATCATCACCGGCGCGCTGGTCGGTTCGTCGGGTGCGATCCTGTCCTACATCATGTGCAAGGGGATGAACCGTTCGTTCATTTCGGTGATCCTCGGCGGTTTCGGCGGCGAGGTCGCGGGCCCGGCCGCGCATGCCGCGGACCGGCCGGTCAAAATCGGATCGGCGGAGGACGCAGCCTTCATTCTCAAAAATGCCGGCAAAGTCATTATCGTGCCGGGTTACGGCATGGCGGTGGCGCAGGCGCAGCACGCGTTGCGTGAAATGGCGGACAAACTCAAGGCCGAGGGCGTCGAGGTGAAATACGCCATTCATCCGGTCGCCGGGCGCATGCCGGGCCACATGAACGTGCTGCTCGCCGAGGCCAATGTTCCTTACGACGAAGTGTTCGAACTGGAAAATATAAATTCAGAATTCCCACAAGCTGACGTCGCTTATGTGATCGGCGCCAATGACGTCACCAATCCGGCTGCGGAAGACGATCCGAAATCGCCGATCTACGGCATGCCGGTGCTGCAGGTCTGGAAGGCCGCCACCGTGATGTTCAACAAGCGCTCGCTGGCCTCCGGCTATGCCGGAATCGATAATCCGTTGTTTTATCGCGACAACACAATGATGCTGCTCGGCGACGCCAAGAAGATGACGGAAGAGATCGTCAAGGCGATCTGAAGCATGATCGCCACTAAAATCTTCCTCTCCTATTCGGCGCTGTAACGAATGACGGAATTTCCGCCACGAGCCAAGTCCCGTCGCTTGGCGTTACGGCTAATCGCCGTGCCGCTCATCGTTATAATCGCCGCTTTGCTCTATCACGGCCTGCGCGACCGTTTTTTCCTGCCGGAATGCGATTCGGAACGCGCCAAGCAAACGCTTGCGGACGTGCTCAAGCAGCTCAAGCTCGAACCGGTGCGGTATGAACCGATCGGGACGGTGTCGAGCAGCAAAACGCAAGTCGTATGCAACGCCACCTTGCCGCTGCCGGACGGCGGCAGCGTCGCGGTCGACTACAGTTTTTATTGGCAGGGCAGCCAGGCCAACATGAAATATTCCGTGGCGCGCCGGTCGGACGGAAATTCCGAGGAGAAAAAACAGTGAAGACCACGTGTCCCGGGCGCTGCACCGCGTCCGGGAAAAGCGCCACATTAGCTCGCTTTGTTACGTGCGCTTGAGCTTGCCATAACCTCCCGCGGTTGGCGTCTGGATTATAATCGCTTCGCCGGCGTCGATCACGGTGGCGTCGCAGCCTTGCAACTTTTCCATCCGGCCGTCCTTGCGCCGCACCCAGTTCTCGCCGACTTGCCCGTCGCCGCCGCCGGCCAAGCCGAACGGCGGGACACGGCGATGGCCGGACAGAATGGTGCATTCCATCTTTTCCAGAAAACGGATGCTGCGGCGGATGCCGTCGCCGGCTTTCCATCGCCCGCGCCCGCCGGAATCTTTACGGATGTGGAAGTCTTCGAGCAGGACCGGATAACGAAATTCCAGAACTTCCGGGTCGGTGAGCCGCGTATTGGTCATATGAGTGTGTACGGCATCGGTGCCGGGAAAGCCGGGACCCGCCGGCGAACCGGAGCAGATCGTTTCGTAATACTGATATTGCGCATTACCGAAATTGAGATTGTTCATCGTACCCTGCGCTGCCGCCATGGCGTCGAGCGCGCCGAACAGGCAATTGGTGACCTCTTGCGAGGTTTCGACATTGCCGGCGACGACCGCGGCAGGAAATTCCGGCGACAGCAACGATTTTTTCGGAATGACGATACGGATCGGACGCAAGCAGCCGGCATTCATCGGGATGTCGTCATCAACCATGACGCGGAATACGTAGAGCACGGCCGCGCGCGTTACCGGCTCGGGCGCATTGAAGTTGCTCGCCTGCTGCGGGCTCGTGCCGGTGAAATCAACGGTGGCTTCGCGGCTCTCTTTATCGACTGCGATCCGCACCCTGATGGTGTTGGCTTGATCGGTTTCGACTGCAAAAGCGCTGTCGTGTAGCCGGTCGATGACGCGGCGCACGCTCTCCGCGGCATTATCCTGCACGTGCCGCATGTAAGCGCGAACGACCGGCAGCCTGAAATAGCGCACCATTTTGCGCAGTTCGCGCACGCCCATCTCGTTAGCCGCGATTTGCGCCTTGATATCGTTGACGTTCTGCAACGGATTGCGCGCCGGAAATTTCCCGGCGGTGAGCAGCGCGTATAGTTCCTTCTCGCGGAAGCGGCCGCGCTCGACCAGCTTGAAATTGTCGATGTAAATTCCTTCTTGTTCGATTGTCGTGGCATTCGGCGACATCGAGCCTGGCGAAATCCCGCCGACATCGGCATGGTGCCCGCGCGAGGCGACCCAGTACAGAATTTTGGCGCCATCGAATACTGGCGTGCAGACGGTGATGTCCGGCAAATGCGTGCCGCCGTTATACGGCGCGTTGATCGCATAAGCGTCGCCGGGCCGAATCTTTCCCTTGTTCTCGCGAATAACGGTCTCGACGGCGCGGTCCATCGAGCCGAGATGCACCGGCATATGCGGTGCATTGGCGACCAGCGAACCGTCGCCGTCGAAAACGGCGCAAGAGAAATCGAGCCGCTCCTTGATGTTGACCGAGTAAGCGGTGTTTTGCAGGGCGACGCCCATCTGCTCGGCAATCGACATGAACAGATTATTGAACACTTCGAGCATCACCGGATCGGCATGGGTGCCGATAGCGCGGGCGCGGGCGAGCTTCGCCACTCGCCGCAGCACTAAATGATCGCGGGCGGTGAGCTCGGCCTGCCAGCCGGGCTCGACGACGACGGTCTGGTGCGGCTCGATGATGATCGCCGGGCCTTTGATTTTGTGGCCTGGCGCTAGTGCCTTGCGCAGATAAACGCACGCACCCTGCCATTTGCCGCTGGAAAAGAAGCGCGTGCGCCGTGCCGGCGCCGGAAGTTTACGCCGGGTCGTTTTGCGCAGCTTTTCCTTAAATCGCGCGCCGCCGCCGATTGCCTCAACGGATATTGCTTCGATCACCAGGCCCTTGCTGCGGTCGGCGAACCCAAATTGGGCTTTATGTGCGCGCTCGAAGGCCGATTTCATCTTGGCAGGCGAGTCGAGCGATGCGGTTTCGCCGCGACGGGCCGTAAAGCTTCCGGCGCCGACGATTAGCGGCGTGTCAGTTCCGGCATAGCGAATATGCGCGCGGACATGCAGCTTGATCTTCGCCGCAGCAACGCGTTGCCCAGCAACTTCCGCAATCACCTGCTTCGCGAGCCGCCTCGCCACTTTGCCGATGGCCGCGAGCGCCTTGTCCCCAAGCGGCTCTTCGATCGCCTGCTGCCGCACGCTGCGGATATCGGCCAACCCCATGCCATAGGCGGACAGGAGCGATGACAACGGGTGGATCAGCACGCTTGTCATGCCGAGCGCGTCCGCGACCAGACAGGCGTGCTGGCCGCCGGCGCCGCCGAAGCAATTGAGCGCATAGCGGGTCACGTCATAGCCGCGCTGCACCGATATTTTTTTGATCGCGTTCGCCATGTTTGCAACGGCGATCTTGATGAAACCATCGGCGGCTTGCTCGGCGGTCCGCCCGTCGCCGATCTCATTTGCCAGCGCACCAAAAGCATCAAGAACCGCATCGGCATCCAGCGGCAAGTTCTGTTGCGGTCCAAATATTTGCGGAAAAAAATCCGGAATGAGCTTGCCGACCATCACGTTGGCGTCGGTCACCGCCAGCGGACCGCCGCGGCGATAGCATTTCGGTCCGGGATTGGCGCCGGCCGAATCCGGACCAACGCGAAAGCGGGCGCCATCATAGTGCAGGATCGATCCGCCGCCCGCTGCAACCGTGTGGATCAGCATCATCGGCGCGCGCATGCGCACGCCGGCGACTTCGGTTTCGAAGGCCCGCTCGTATTCGCCGGCAAAATGCGACACATCGGTCGAGGTGCCGCCCATGTCGAAGCCGATCACCCGCGAAAAGCCGGCCGAGTGTGCGGTCTCGGCCATGCCGACTACGCCTGCGGCCGGACCTGAAAGGATTGCATCCTTGCCGCGGAACAGATCGGCCGCGGTGAGGCCGCCGGAAGACATCATGAACATCAGGCGCGTCGATGCTTCGGCCGCGTTTTTGCCTTTCAACTCGCTCGCGACTTGCGCCACGTAGCGGCGCAGAATCGGTGAGAGATAGCTGTCGACGACTGTCGTGTCGCCCCGGCCAACGAGCTTGATCAGCGGCGATACTTCATGGCTGGCCGAAACCTGGGGAAAACCGAGTTCGCGCGCCAATGCCGCCAGTTGCTGTTCGTGAGCGCTGTAGCGATAAGCGTGCATCAGCACGATGGCGACTGCGCGAATGCCATCGGCCTGGGCACGCTGCAGCTCCCCGCGAACCGCATCGAGATCCATCGCGCGTTCGACAGTGCCGTCGGCGCGCACGCGCTCGTCGACCTCCATCACGCGCTCGTACAACATGTCCGGCTTGATGATATGACGGGCAAAGATTTTCGGCCGCGCCTGGTAGCCGATACGCAGCGCGTCGCGAAATCCTTTGGTGATCAAAAGCAGCGTGCGTTCACCCTTGCGCTCAAGCAGCGCATTGGTCGCGACCGTTGTGCCCATCTTTACCGCGCCGATGCGCGCGCTCGGGATCGCCGCGCCCGGTGGCAAACCGAGCAGATGGCGGATGCCGTGCACCGCGGCGTCGTTATAGGCCTCGGGGTTCTCGGAAAGGAGCTTATGGGTGACGAGACCGCCGTCGGGCCGTTGGCCGATCACGTCGGTGAAGGTGCCGCCGCGATCGATCCAGAATTCCCAACTCCCTGATTTCCAAGTCCCTGACATGTCGCCGATGTGCTCCCAGACATGCTAGTAGTCCGATTCCAAATTCGCATCCCATTGCGACGAGCACTTTTGCGAATGTTGGAATCGAAGGACCACTAGCAAATGATACGTTTCTAGTGGAGTTTGGATTTGACATTCGCTTTGCGGACTCGCGGCCCGGGGGGTGGCGAATATCAAATCCACTCCACTAGCGGCTTCTGCGCTCGATCCCGACGCGCTTTTATGGCACATTGGGTCGCGACGAAGCCGACAAGCCGATCGACAAGACGACTAGTTGAGGACGCAACGATGCACAAGATCGCGATCTCTCCCGCCGCACTCGACCGCATGACCACACGAATGGGCAAGTTGCATCCTTTCGACGCCATCGAGCCACGCAAGACCGCCATGCTGGTGATCGATATGCAGAACTATTTCGTCAAGCCGGGTCACCAAGGCGAAATTCCGTTGGCGCGAGAGATCGTGCCTGACATCAACCGGCTCGCTGCCGGTTTGCGGCGGCGCGGCGGTCATGTCGTCTGGATTCGTAACGGCACCAAGGATACGCGGGAAAACTGGTCGACCTTTCACGAATGCCTGATGACGCCCGATCGGATGCAACGGCGCTACGCCGAAATGGATATCGATGGGGACGGCTACGCCTACTGGCATCTCAATGACATGCGTCCGGAAGATGCGCAGATAACGAAGACCCGCTACAGCGCCTTCATCCAGGGCTCCTCGAATGTCGAGCAGCACCTGCGCAGCCGCGGCATCGACACGCTTTTGATCGCGGGCACTGCCACCAATGTGTGCTGCGAAAGTTCGGCGCGGGACGCCATGATGCTCAATTTCAAGGTCGTGATGGTTTCGGACGCGCTCGCCACCCATACCGACGACGAGCACAATGCGACGCTTTCGGCATTCTACGGGCAATTCGGCGACGTGCAGTCTACCGATGAGGTGCTGCAATCGCTGGAGCGGGGCGATAAGGCGCGCGCGGCGGCGTAATTGCCGTGGACTTCACGACGCCGCCTTCATGTCCTCCGGCGTCGCGACGTATTTCTCCATCTTTGGCGGCGCGCCGTTGCGGCGCATCTCTTCGAGCCAGATGCGGTGGATGCGCGGGTCCTGATCCTCATATTCGATCTGATCGCCGTCTTCCTTGACGCTTTTCGAAACCGCCGGGGTGTCGCCTTCGACGGCGCCGAGCAGTGAAACGCGCTGCGCGCGCATCGTCGGATAGCGCAAGCCGCCGACCGCAGTGGCGAGATAACGCGCCGGCTGCGGCCCGGTATTGAAGTGCTGATGAAATTGCCGGTCGGCCGGTACCAGCACCATGCCATGCTGCCAGTCGATGCGGCGGAAATCCTTCTCCTGCTCGTACCACAGCAATGAGAAGCCCTGGCCCATCACGCACATGACGTGAAAGCTCGGTCCGTGCCGATGCGCCTTTTTGTAGGTGCCGACCGGCATTTCTGAAATGTGCGCGTGCATCGTGCCGTCGGCGAGCACGAACATGATGTTGGTACCGCCGCCGCCGCGGTCGCCCCAGCTTTTCAGCTCGATCGCGGTCAAGTCCGGCACAAAATTTGTTTCCCACATGTGGTTGCCGGGCCGCACCGTGATGAGATCGCCCTCTCCGGCGAAGTATTCCTGCTTGCCGGCGCGGTCGCTGAACTCGAAATCGCAGCCGAACACGAATTTCTCATTGTGGAAGACGTTCATCACCATCGGCAGGTTGGTGGTGGAAACAAGAAGCGCGCGTTCGGTGCCGCTGCCGTTGAAGTGGCGGTGCTTGGCGTTAAGCGGAATAGCGAACAGACTCTTGGCGCCCCACTCGAAGCTGCGGCGGCTGCCGTCGGCGAATTCCAGTTGCGTCGAGCCGTGGCCCTCCAGCACGTAGACGACCTCTTCGTAAAGGTGCCGCTGCGGCGCTGTCGACTTACCCGGAGCAATGTCGAAAACAAACATATTGGAGAAATCACCGCGGCCCTTCAGATGCACCGCCGCGCCGTTGACGCCAAAACGCGGCCAAGGCGCGGTTTCGACGCCGAACAGGTAGACGCCGTAGTCCTCGGTTACTGGGATGCCTTCACGGACAAGCCAGTCCAAATAGGGATCGATGCCGTAGCGCGGCTTGGTTCGCGGCGTCTCGCGGACGTTCATTTCATTCCTCCGCCGTCAGCGCCGTCCAACCCTCAGCGCGCCCCGAAGCCTGCCCGTCGATAGTCGGGGCGGTACTTCGCGCTCCCTCCCCCCTTGT
>JBASAH010000380.1:0-10470 GCA_049650505.1 Xanthobacteraceae bacterium | reverse complement strand
ATTCTCGGAATTGTTCTTTGGTTTTCTGAGTTGGCAGTTCGGTTAAAAGCGCTTTAGCGCCAATAGGGCGGTTTGCGGCATGTTGGCAGTGCAAGCTTTTGACAGTGCGGGGAAATGGCACTCCCTCCACTCCTGCCAGGCTCCGCTCTCACGCCGCCATTTGCTTCGACTTAGCGCCGGGCTCACCGCGCTAGGCCTGCCGCTGACGGAGCAAGAAGCTTACGCGCAGGTACCGAAAACCATCAGATTCATCGTTCCGTTTCCGGCTGGCGGCGGCGCCGATCTTTTGGTCCGTGTGCTGTCGGACCAAATCGGCAGAAGCGCCGGCGCCGCCACCGTGGTCGAAAATCGGCCGGGCGCCGCCTCGATCGTCGGCACGGAATTCGTCTCGCGTGCCACGCCCGACGGCGGCACGGTGCTGATCGCTGCCAATTCCTTCATCATCCATCCGTTTTTCAAGAAGCTGAACTACGATCCGTTGACGAGCTTCGCGCCGATAGCGTGGCTGGCGACGTCGCCTCAAGTTGTCGTCGTCAATGCGGCATCGCCGTTCCGTACGCTCCTCGATTTGATTGAGACGGCACACGCCAAACCGGGCGAACTGACGAATGCCAGCGTCGGTCCGGCAACGACGCAGCACATCGCCTTCGAGCTCTTCAAGCTACGCGCCAAGATCAAAATGATTTACGTGCCGTTTAACGGCAACGGTCCGGCCATCAACGAATTGCTGGGCCGCCACGTCGACCTGGTCATGGCGAATTATTCGGAAGCGGCGGAGTACATAAAGGGCGGACACTTGCGCGCTCTGGCGGTGGGATCGCCGGCGCGGCTCGAATGGCTGCCGGAGGTGCCGACAATCGCCGAGTCCGGTTATCCCGGTTATGGAGTCAGCGTCTGGTATGGCCTATTCGCGCCAGTCGCAACGCCCGCCGCGGTGGTCGACCAATTGGGCCAATGGTGCAGCACCGCGATGCTCGCGCCCGAGCTCAAGCCGAGATGGGCGCTACAGGGCCTCGAGCGGGTCGGCAAACCGGGAGCGGCGCTCGCGGCCCACCTTCGCCAGCAGCAGGATGAGTATGGCCGCGTCATTCGCGAGGCTAATATCCAGGCGGAATGAGGCGCCAAACGATTGATTGGGCGCTCTAGCATGTTGATGGAGCATGATCTTTTCGGAAAACCGGTTCCCACTTTTTCGGATCATGCTCACGAGTCCGGTCTCGCTTGACGCTGCAGCGGGCTGGCAGTAGGTAACAGCCATCGTCAGCGGCCCGGTGACGGACTTCCGCGACGAACCTAATCCCCGAAAAGGAACCGCCTGCCGGTCTCGTCCTTAAGTTTGGGCGGGGGACGGCTCTGTTGGATCACGCGATGGCGAAAGTCAGTCCGTTCAAGTTCTTGCAGGAAGTGCGCGCCGAAGTGCAGAAGGTTACATGGCCGACGCGCAAGGAGACCACCGTTACCACCATCATGGTGTTCGTCATGGTCTTGCTGGCGTCGCTGTTCTTTTTGCTCGCCGATCAACTGATGCGCGTTGCGGTGAGCTTCATCCTCGGTGTCTGAAGTTGCAATTAACGAGCAAAATTAACGACCTGGAATTCATCACATGACAACGCGGTGGTACGCGGTCCACGCTTACTCGAATTTCGAGAATAAGGTGGCGGATTCGATCCGCGAACAGGCGAAGCAGCGGGGGCTGTCCAGCCTGTTCGAGGAAATCCTGGTGCCGAAGGAAAAGGTCGTCGAAGTGCGGCGCGGCCGCAAAGTCGACGCCGAACGTAAATTTTTTCCGGGTTATGTGCTGGTAAAAATGGAGATGACCGACGACGCCTATCACCTGATCAAAAACACCCCGAAGGTGACTGGCTTCCTCGGTTCCGACAACAAGCCGACGCCATTGTCGGAGACCGAAGCGCAACGTCTTTTGCAGCAGGTGCAAGAAGGCATCGAACGGCCCAAGCCTTCGGTGACGTTTGAGGTCGGCGAGCAGGTGCGGGTGTCGGATGGTCCGTTTGCTTCCTTCAATGGCACGGTGGAGGAGGTTGACGAGAGCCGGTCGCGGGTCAAGGTAGCGGTATCGATTTTTGGCCGTGCGACGCCGGTCGAACTTGAATTTGGGCAGGTAGAGAAATTGTAGGAATTCACCTCTCCCCGCAGGCGGGGAAGGAGAAGAAGTGAAACCGTGGGAGGTGAGGCGGTCGCCATCCGCCGCAGCCGCACCACTTAAGGAGTAAAGAATGGCGAAGAAAATCACCGGTTATGTGAAATTGCAGGTGCCCGCGGGGGCGGCCAATCCGTCGCCGCCGATCGGGCCGGCGCTCGGCCAGCGTGGGCTGAACATCATGGAATTCTGCAAGGCGTTTAACGCCCAGACGCAGAAGATGGAGAAGGGCGCCCCAATCCCTGTCACCATCACCGTCTATGCCGACCGGTCTTTCACATTTGAGCTGCGCACGCCGCCGGTTTCGCACTTTCTGAAAAAGGCGGCGAAGCTCGAGAGCGGTTCCAAAACTCCGGGCCGTGAGATCGCCGGCTCGGTAACCAAGGCGCAGGTTCGTGAGATCGCGGAGCAGAAGATGAAGGACCTTAACTGCGACACGATCGAGGCGGCCATGCGCATGGTCGAAGGATCGGCGCGTTCGATGGGCTATGAGGTGAAGCCATGAGCGGTCTCGGCAAACGAACCATAAAGGCGCGCGAGGGCGTCGACCGCGAAAAGCTTTACCCGCTTCCTGAAGCGGTGAAGATGGTCAAGGACCGCGCCAAGGCCAAGTTCGACGAAACCATCGAAGTGGCGATGAATCTCGGCATCGATCCGCGCCATGCCGATCAGATGGTACGCGGGGTCGTCAATCTGCCGAACGGCTCAGGGCGTTCGGTGCGGGTCGCCGTGTTCGCGCGCGGCGCCAAGGCCGACGAGGCCAAAGCGGCCGGCGCCGATGTCATCGGCGCCGAGGACCTCGTGGAAAAAGTGCAGGGCGGCAATATCGATTTCGATCGCGTCGTGGCCACGCCCGACCTGATGCCGCTGGTCGGACGGCTCGGCAAGGTATTGGGGCCGCGCGGCCTGATGCCCAATCCAAAGGTCGGCACCGTGACAATGGATATCGCCAATGCGGTGCGCGGCGCCAAAGGTGGTTCGGTGGAGTTCCGCGCCGAGAAGGCCGGGATCATCCAAGCCGGCGTCGGCAAGGCCTCGTTCAGCGAGGAAAAGCTGATCGAAAATATCCGCGCCTTTGCCGATGCCGTGCAGAAATCGCGGCCGGCTGGCGCCAAGGGCCATTTCATCAACCGGGTCGCTATCTCTTCGACCATGGGACCCGGCGTAAAGGTCGAACCGGCGAGTCTGTTCGCGAGCGTGCAGTCGGCGCATTAAACCCCAGTCGGCGCATTAAACCCCTTGGCAAAAGCGCCTTGGTGCGTTACTAAAGACGCCATGGGCGTGCCGGCCCGATTTGTCGGCGCGCCTTTGTGCGCTTTTTCGAACACCATTCAAGCGAGACCGCTTCTTAGTTTTCCAGCTCGGATTGCCTAAGAAGCCGAGGAGCTTAATGGCTTCGAAAAAGGCGCTCCTGTCCAAGACTGCGGGCGCCGATAACGGCTTAATCGAAAGGCCTGCATAGACGGGTGAAGGACAAGGTGGCCGGAGCCTAAAATCGGCTCGGGCGCCTTCGGTTCTGATCTCGACGGCTCGGCGCCGCGACAGCACGCCGGGGGGCAGGGGGTCAGCGTCGTCCTGCCTTAAGGGTCCCTGCCGCACGGCGGGATAGAGCGGGACGGCTGGTAATTGAGCCGGCGGCCCGCGAGGTGGACCGCCAACCGGAGAGAGTTTTGGATCGCGCGGCAAAAAGCGAGCTGGTGACGGCCCTTGGCGAGGTGTTCAAAAACACCACGGTGGTCGTCGTTGCGCATTATTCCGGCCTGACAGTCGCGCAGATGCAAACGCTGCGGCGGCAAATGAAGCAGGCCGGCGCGAGCGTGAAGGTGGCCAAGAACCGGCTTGCCAAGATCGCTCTCGAAGGCTCCGACGTCGCCTCGATCGCGCCGCTTCTCAAAGGTCCGGCTTTGATCGCCTTCTCGCGCGATCCGGTCGCCGCTCCCAAGGTTGCCGTCGATTTCGCCAAGACCCACGAGCGCTTCGTCATTCTCGGCGGGGCGATGGGGACCACTGCACTCGACCCGAACGGGGTCAAGGCGCTTGCCGCCTTGCCGTCGCTTGACGAGCTGCGGGCCAAGATCGTCGGACTGATCGTGGCGCCGGCGACCAAGATCGCCCAAGTGGTCAACGCGCCTGCAGCAAAGCTTGCCCGTGTGGTCCAGGCCTATGCCAGCAAAACCGAAAACGCGGCCGCCTGACGCGGCCAAGGGTTGGAGCCAAGGTTAGAACCGAAGGAACAATGTCATGGCTGATCTGCAAAAAATCGTGAACGACCTGTCCGGTCTCACTGTGCTCGAGGCGGCGGAACTCGCCAAGCTTCTCGAAGAGAAGTGGGGCGTTTCGGCCGCAGCAGCAGTTGCGGTAGCTGCGGGGCCCGCGGCAGTCGCGCCAGGTGCGGCCGCAGCCGAGGAAAAGACTGAATTTACGGTGGTTCTTGCCACTGCCGGCGAGAAAAAGATCGAGGTCATCAAGGAAGTCCGCGCCATTACCGGCCTCGGGCTCAAAGAGGCCAAGGATCTGGTCGAAGGCGCACCGAAAAACGTCAAGGAAGGCGTCAACAAAGACGAGGCCGCCAAGATCAAGGCGCAGCTCGAAAAAGTCGGCGCCAAGGTTGAGCTTAAGTAAGGAATGCTTACTTAAGCGGGATCCCCCGAGCCAGCGGGAGCAATGCCGGGGATCCCAAAAGTACAATATGTATCGGCCGGCTAGCCCCGGCCTTATGCGTGCGGCAAAGCATTGAGGCGGATTCGGATTTGAGCCGAATCGGCGAAACTAGGGGAAACACAAGGCGAGCGACGCCTGTCCCGACGGTCGCGATGGATTGCGGCCCTCTGGAGAGTCGTCTTGATCGCCTCGCTGCCTCGGAACGGCGGGTGCAAATACCTTCACGGTATCTGTCGCCCTCAAGTCGAGGCGATGGTTCGAATGCCGGCTTTGCCGCCGGCGTTCGAATCCGATGGTTCGATTGAGCGAGAGGATATGATGGCGCAGACGTTTATCGGTCGGAAGCGCGTAAGAAAGTTTTTCGGAAAAATCGAGGAAGTCGCGGAGATGCCGAACCTCATTGAGGTTCAAAAGGCATCCTACGACCAATTCCTGCTGGTGGTGGAGCCGCAAGGCGGCCGCCCCAACGAGGGCCTGCAAGCCGTCTTCAAATCGGTATTCCCGATTTCCGACTTCTCCAACACGTCGATGCTGGAATTCGTCAAATACGAATTCGAGTCGCCGAAATACGACGTCGACGAATGCCGGCAGCGCGGCATGACCTATGCCGCCCCGCTCAAGGTGACGCTGCGGCTGATCGTGTTCGATACGGACGAGGAAACCGGCGCCAAGTCGGTCAAAGACATCAAAGAGCAAGATGTCTACATGGGCGACATTCCGCTCATGACCAACAATGGCACGTTCATCGTCAACGGCACCGAACGCGTCATCGTTTCGCAGATGCATCGCTCGCCCGGTGTGTTCTTCGATCACGACAAGGGCAAAACCCATTCTTCGGGCAAGCTGCTGTTTGCCGCCCGCATCATTCCGTACCGCGGTTCCTGGCTCGACATCGAGTTCGACGCCAAGGACATCGTCCATGCGCGCGTCGATCGCCGGCGGAAGATTCCGGTCACCTCGCTGCTCTATGCGCTCGGCATGACCGGCGAAGAAATCCTCAATACCTTCTACAAGCAGATAGTCTACAAGCGCGCCAAGGAGGGCTGGCGGGTGCCGTTCGACGCCAACCGGCTGCGCGGTTACAAGGCGATCAACGATCTCGTCGACGCCGACAGCGGCAAGGTCGTGCTCGAAGCCGGCAAGAAACTGACGGTACGTCAGGCCCGCCAGCTCGCCGAAAAAGGCTTGAAGGCACTGCGGCTCTCCGATGAAGAGCTGATCGGCCAGTACATCGCCGAGGATCTCGTCAATGCGAAGACCGGCGAGATTTATGCCGAGGCCGGCGAAGAGATCACCGAAAAGACCCTCAAGACGCTCAACGAAGCCGGTTACAAAGAGCTGCCGCTTCTCAACATCGACCATGTCAATGTCGGCGCCTACATCCGCAATACGCTGGCGATCGACAAGAACATGACGCGCGAAGACGCGCTGTTCGACATCTATCGAGTGATGCGCCCGGGCGAGCCGCCTACCATCGACACGGCGCAATCGATGTTCCAGTCGCTGTTCTTCGATCCGGAGCGCTATGACCTGTCCGCGGTCGGCCGCGTCAAGATGAATATGCGGCTCGATCTCACCGCCGAAGACACCGTGCGTGTGTTGCGCAAGGACGACGTCATCGCGGTGATCCGCACCCTGGTCGATCTCCGCGACGGCAAGGGCGAAATCGACGACATCGATCATCTCGGCAACCGCCGCGTCCGCTCGGTCGGCGAACTGATGGAGAATCAGTATCGCATCGGGCTGTTGCGGATGGAGCGCGCCATCAAGGAGCGCATGTCCTCGGTCGACATTGACACGGTGATGCCGCAGGACCTGATCAACGCCAAGCCTGCGGCGGCCGCGGTGCGCGAATTCTTCGGCTCATCGCAGCTCTCGCAGTTTATGGATCAGACCAATCCGCTGTCGGAAATTACCCACAAGCGGCGGCTTTCCGCGCTCGGGCCCGGCGGGCTCACGCGCGAGCGCGCCGGCTTCGAAGTTCGCGACGTGCATCCCACGCATTACGGGCGTATTTGCCCGATCGAGACCCCGGAAGGTCCGAATATCGGTCTTATCAATTCGCTCGCCACCTTTGCGCGGGTGAACAAATACGGCTTTGTCGAAACGCCGTATCGCAAGGTCAAGGATGGCCGGGTCACCGACGAGGTGATCTATCTGTCGGCAATGGAGGAGGGGCGCTACACCGTGGCGCAAGCCAATTCCGCCATCGATGCCAAGGGCCGTTTCACCGATGATCTCGTGGTGGTGCGGCACGCCGGCGACGTGCAGCTCATTCCGCCCGACCGAGTCGATTTCATGGACGTGTCGCCCAAGCAGCTTGTCTCGGTTGCGGCGGCGCTGATCCCGTTCCTGGAAAACGACGACGCCAACCGCGCGCTGATGGGATCCAACATGCAGCGCCAGGCCGTACCGCTTGTGCGCGCCGAGGCGCCGTTCGTCGGCACCGGCATGGAAGGCATCGTGGCGCGCGATTCCGGCGCGGCAATCGCCGCCCGGCGCACCGGCGTGGTCGATCAGGTTGACGCCACCCGTATCGTTATTCGCGCGACCGACGAAGCGGATCCAACCAAGCCCGGAGTCGATATCTATCGGCTGCAGAAATTCCAGCGCTCGAACCAGAACACCTGCATCAACCAGAGGCCGCTGGTGAAGGTGAGCGATCAGGTCAAGCGCGGCGACATCATCGCCGACGGTCCCTCGACCGATCTCGGCGAGCTTGCGCTCGGCCGCAACGCCTTGGTCGCGTTCATGCCGTGGAATGGCTACAACTTCGAAGATTCCATCCTTTTGTCGGAGCGCATCGTCAAGGACGACGTCTTCACGTCGATTCACATCGAGGAATTCGAGGTGATGGCGCGCGACACCAAGCTCGGCCCGGAGGAGATCACCCGCGATATTCCGAACGTCTCGGAAGAAACGCTGAAAAATCTCGACGAGGCCGGCATTGTCTATATCGGTGCGGAGGTGCGGGCCGGCGACATCCTGGTCGGCAAGATCACGCCCAAGGGCGAAAGCCCGATGACGCCGGAAGAGAAACTGCTGCGCGCCATCTTCGGCGAGAAGGCTTCCGATGTGCGCGACACCTCGCTTCGTGTTCCGCCTGGTGTCCAGGGCACGGTGGTGGAAGTGCGCGTGTTCAACCGGCACGGCGTCGAAAAGGACGAGCGCGCGCTCGCGATCGAACGTGAAGAGATCGAACGCCTGGCCAAGGACCGCGACGACGAGCAAGCGATCCTTGATCGCAACGTCTATGGCCGCCTCGCCGAACTCCTCGAGGGGCGCCAGGGCATTGCCGGGCCAAAAGGCTTCAAGAAGGACACCAAGATCACCCGGGCGGTGCTCGAAGAATATCCACGCTCGCAATGGTGGAGTTTCGCCTCGCCAAACGACAAGGTGATGGCGGAGATCGAAGCCATCCGCAAGCAATACGACGAGTCAAAGAAGCGGCTGGAACAGCGCTTCCTCGACAAGGTCGAAAAGCTGCAGCGCGGTGACGAATTGCCGCCCGGCGTGATGAAAATGGTCAAGGTCTTCGTCGCCGTGAAGCGCAAGATTCAGCCCGGCGACAAGATGGCCGGCCGGCACGGTAACAAGGGCGTGGTGTCGAAGATCGTGCCGAGCGAGGACATGCCATTCCTCGCCGACGGCACGCCAGTCGACATCGTGCTCAATCCGCTCGGCGTGCCGAGCCGGATGAATGTCGGTCAGATCCTCGAGACCCACCTGGGCTGGGCCTGCGCCGGCTTGGGCCTGAAGATCGGCAACGCCGTCGATCTTCACAATGGCAAACGAGACTCCAAGCCGCTCAAAGACCTGCTCAAGAAAGTCTACGGCGACGACGAAACGATCAAGTCGCTCGACGACAAGGGCCTCATGGAGCTCGGCACCAATCTTCGCCACGGCGTGCCGATCGCAACGCCGGTCTTCGATGGCGCCAAGGAGGCCGATATCGAGCATATGCTCGATCTCGCCGGGCTTGATCATTCCGGTCAGGTGAATCTGTTTGATGGACGCACCGGCGATACGTTCGATCGCAAGGTCACGGTTGGCTTCATTTATATGATGAAGCTGCACCACCTCGTGGACGACAAAATCCACGCGCGCTCGATCGGCCCCTACAGTCTCGTCACCCAGCAGCCGCTTGGTGGCAAGGCGCAGTTCGGCGGCCAACGTTTCGGCGAAATGGAAGTGTGGGCGCTCGAAGCCTACGGCGCCGCCTACACGCTGCAGGAAATGCTGACGGTGAAGTCCGACGACGTTGCCGGACGCACCAAGGTCTACGAATCGATCGTCCGTGGCGACGACGCCTTCGAATCCGGCATCCCGGAATCGTTCAACGTGCTGGTCAAGGAAATGCGCTCGCTCGGCCTCAATGTCGACCTGCACAATTCCAAGCAGCAGCGCGGCGGCGGTGGGGAAGTGGCCGAGGCGGCGGAGTAACGGACGTCGTCATGGCCGGGCTTAACCCGGCCATCCACGACCGTCGCTCGCGGCGCGTAAGACGTGGATGCCCAGCACAAGGCCGGGCATGACGGAGCAAAGAGAATAGCGACAGCGGCCGACAATGGTTGGCAAGCGGAGAATACGATGAACCAAGAGATCATGAATCTTTTCAGCCCGCAGGTGCCGGCTCAGGTCTTCGACCAGATCCGGATTTCGATTGCGAGCCCGGAAAAGATTCTGTCCTGGTCCTACGGCGAGATCAAAAAGCCGGAGACCATCAATTACCGGACCTTCAAGCCCGAGCGCGACGGCTTGTTCTGCGCGCGCATCTTTGGGCCGATCAAGGACTACGAGTGCTTGTGCGGCAAGTACAAGCGCATGAAGTATAAGGGCATTATCTGCGAAAAGTGCTCGGTCGAGGTGACGCTGTCGCGCGTGCGGCGCGAGCGGATGGGTCATATCGAGCTCGCCGCTCCGGTGGCGCATATCTGGTTCCTCAAATCGCTGCCGAGCCGGATCGGGCTGCTGCTCGATATGACGCTCAAGGATCTCGAGCGCATCCTTTATTTCGAAAATTACGTCGTGCTCGAGCCCGGGCTCACGCCGCTAAAGGACCGCCAGCTCCTGTCCGAGGACGACTACGTCAAGGCGCAGGATCAATTCGGCGCCGACAGCTTCACCGCCATGATCGGTGCGGAAGCGATCCGCGAAATGCTCAAAGCGCTCGATCTGCAGAAGATGGCGGCGGATCTGCGCATAGAGATTGCCGAATCGACCTCGGAGCTCAAACCGAAGAAGCTCGCCAAGCGTCTCAAGCTCATCGAAGCGTTCACCCAGTCCCACAACAAGCCGGAATGGATGATCCTCACGCATGTGCCGGTCATTCCGCCCGACTTGCGGCCACTGGTACCGCTTGATGGCGGCCGCTTCGCCACCTCTGACCTCAACGATCTCTATCGCCGCGTCATCAACCGCAACAATCGTTTGAAGCGGCTCATCGAGCTGCGCGCTCCCGACATCATCATCCGCAACGAAAAGCGGATGCTGCAGGAGGCGGTTGACGCGCTGTTCGACAACGGCCGCCGCGGCCGCGTCATCACCGGCGCCAATAAGCGGCCGCTCAAGTCGCTCGCCGACATGCTCAAGGGCAAGCAGGGCCGGTTCCGGCAGAATCTGCTTGGCAAACGCGTCGATTATTCCGGCCG
>JBASAH010000379.1:0-2516 GCA_049650505.1 Xanthobacteraceae bacterium | reverse complement strand
CCAGCATGGCGGCATCGAAGGCGTTGCCGAGGGGCTCTGGGCCGAGCCCGCGCAACAGCGGCTCGGCATCGAGCTGCGCGCGCGGAATAAGCTTCATTGAGCCGAAGCGGCGCGGGTCGTTGAAAGTCACGCTGGCGCCGGACCCCAGGTGAAACACGATATGATCATGCGCGAGGTGATTGGCGCGCTCGCGATAATAGCGGCCGAGATGTTTGTCCTTGCCGAGAAAAACGTGAAACGAGCCCGACATGCCGAGGTGCATGAGCAGTACGTCGCCGGAAGAAAGATCGGCCAGGAGATATTTGGCGCGCCGCCCGAGCCCGGTCACCAGCTTGCCTGCCAGGCGGTGGGCGAAATCTTTTGCCAGCGGCCAGCGCAGATCGCCGCGGCGAACCTCAACCCGCGTGATGCGTTCGCCCGCCATCGCCTGTTCGAGGCCGCGGCGGACCGTTTCCACTTCCGGAAGTTCAGGCATTGCTCAATGGGTGCGGCGTCGCAAGGTGGTTAATTTCAAAGACATAGCCTGCCTAAGCGGGCCGCGCTATGGTTGAGGATCAAGGCAGTAGAGCAATGGCGGAAACGGCGCATTTCGGCTCCCGGCAGGTGCCGCTTCAGGCGAAGCAGGCGCTGGTCGATAACGTGTTTAACAGCGTGGCGCGCCGCTACGACCTGATGAATGACCTGATGTCATTCGGGCTGCATCGCGCCTGGAAGAATGCGCTGGTGACGGCGGTCAATCCGCCGAAACGGCTGCCGTTTTCGGCTATCGACATCGCCGGCGGCACCGGCGACATCGCGTTTCGAATTATCGATGCTGGCGGCACGCAAACGCGGGTCACGGTCTGCGATATCAATCCGGACATGCTCGCAGTCGGCCGCGAGCGAGCGATGCTGCGCGGCGGCGAGCAAATGGTCACCTTCACCGAGGCCAATGCCGAGGCGCTGCCATTCGCCGAGCGCAGTTTCGATGCCGCGACCATCGCATTCGGCATTCGCAACGTGCCGCGCATCGAATGCGCGCTTGCCGAAGCCTATCGGGTGCTCAAAATCGGCGGCAGATTCATCTGCCTGGAATTTTCGTCCGTCGACGTTCCGGCGCTCGATCGGATCTACGATTTCTATTCATTCAATGTCATTCCGGCGCTCGGCCGCATGGTGGCGGGCGACGCTGAATCGTATCGTTATCTGGTCGAATCTATCCGCCGCTTCCCCAAGCCGCAAGCGTTCGCCGCTATGTTGCGCGCGGCAGGTTTTGCCCGGGTGTCGTTCCAAGCGATGAGCGGCGGCATCGTTACCTTGCATTCCGGCTGGCGTTTGTGATCTCAGCTCCCACGCATCTTGTGCGGCTCGGCCGCGCCGGTTTCGTGTTCGCCCGCGAGGGTGTTTTCGGCGTGATCGATCCAATGATGGCGCCGATCGGCGCCCGGCCGCTGTTGCGGATGGCGCGGCTGTTGGAGCGGCGCACGACCGGCCCGGCCGAAACCCGACTGTCGGCGGCACTGACGCGGCTCGGACCGAGCTACGTGAAATTGGGACAATTTCTCGCTACCCGGCCTGACGTCGTCGGCACCGCGCTGGCGCGCGACCTCGAGAGCTTGCAGGATCACATGCCGCCGTTCGGTCAAGCCGAAGCCGAAGCGGCCGTCATCGCCTCATTCGACAAGCCGGTCGAAACGCTTTTCGCAAGTTTCGGTCCGCCGGTTGCCGCGGCCTCGATTGCCCAGGTCCATCGGGCCGGTGTTGCCACCGCCAGCGGGCAGCGGCCGGTCGCGGTAAAGATTTTGCGGCCCGGCGTTGAACGGCGATTTCATGCCGATTTGGCCGCATTCACCTTCGCCGCCACGCATGCCGAAAATGTTTCCGCCGAAGCACGGCGGCTGCGCCTGGTCGAGGTCGTCGACACGTTGCGCCGCACGGTGATGGTCGAGATGGATTTTCGCCTGGAGGCGGCGGCGCTTTCGGAGATGGCGGAGAACACCAAGGACGATCCCGACTTCCGCGTGCCTGCAGTCGATTGGGACCGCACCAGCAAGGAAGTGCTGACGCTGGAATGGATCGACGCCACGCCACTGTCGGATCGGGCGCGGCTGCAAGTCAAAGGCTTCGACTTGCCGCGGCTCGCCAGGGCTCTCATTCAGACCTTCCTCCGTCATGCGCTTCGCGACGGCTTCTTTCATGCCGACATGCATCCTGGGAACCTGTTCGTCGATGACGAAGGCCGGCTGATTGCGGTCGACTTCGGAATCATGGGGCGGCTTGGCGTGAAGGAAAAGCTGTTCCTCGCCGAAATCCTGCATGGCTTCATCACCCGCGATTATTACCGCACGGCGGAAGTTCATTTCGAAGCAGGCTACGTGCCGCTGCGGCATTCGATCGAAGACTTCGCGCAGGCGATCCGCGCCATCGGGGAACCTATTCACAATCGCACTGCCGAAGATATTTCGATGGCGCGGCTTCTGGCGCTGCTGTTCGAGGTCACCGGGCTGTTTGACATGCGCACGCGGCCAGAGCTGCTG
>JBASAH010000378.1:0-2938 GCA_049650505.1 Xanthobacteraceae bacterium | reverse complement strand
GGCCAAGCGCGCGGCTTGGAGGACCATCCGCTGCGACCCCATCCCGCCCCTCCTATCCCATTAGACAGGCATAGTTAACCGCAACCTAACCAGCCGGCCAAAAGCCTTGCCAATAAGGCAAAATGCGGTCCCTCGCGGGTAAATCCCACAGACGACTTGCCAATTCGCCGCCTGCGGCCTTAAAGAAGGGCGTGCTGACGGTGAAAAGTTCCGGTTGTGTCCGCGTGACGGCCCCGGTGCGTGCGCCAAGAGTGGTTCCCCAAAACGAGATGATGGGAGCCAGGCAACCGCTGCTTTCGATCCGATGCAGTGCCACGAAGTTCGTGAGGAAGACATTCAAAACGATCCGGTCTTCGGCGAACACGGCACTTTTAGGGACGTAAAGCTGTGCCAGGGCCCGTGGGGATGAGGACGGCCGGAACTGTGCGCGCCGCGCGTTGCCAGCGGTAAAGCCACTGAAACGGCGTCGCGCCGCATCGTAAGCGTCTAGCGAAATCGCGGCCGCGCTCTGCGCTGCCGTATCATCGCGGTTTGGAGTTCATGTTCGAGGCGCAAATCAAGATTCAATTCGTCAGGCTCGGCAGTGTTCATCGATCGCTCGCCGTCAGCCGGAGTTACTTCGCTTGCGGCGCCCGCAGCCTTCAGGCCGTCCCAGCCACCGAAAATTGGACCGGTATCCGCGCGTCCCGCCGATGCGGCGCGGCGCGAACCGGCAGGCCGGTCCCCATGAGATTTGCCAATGGCCAACAACAAAATGCTTATCGACGCAACCCATCCGGAGGAGACCCGGGTGGTGGTTTTGCGCGGCAATCGCGTCGAAGAATTCGACTTTGAATCTGCGCACCGCAAACAGCTAAGAGGCAACATTTACCTGGCGAAAGTGACGCGCGTCGAGCCGTCGCTGCAGGCCGCCTTTGTCGATTACGGCGGCAATCGTCACGGCTTCCTCGCCTTTAGCGAAATTCATCCGGACTACTACCAGATCCCGGTCGCCGACCGGCAGGCTCTGATCGCCGAGGAAGAACGCGCCCAGCGCGCAGCCGCGGATGAAATCGACCGCGTTCCGCGCCGCAGCCGACAAACTGCCGCTTCCGCCCGTCGCGCCGAAGCGATCCGCAGCGAGGCTGGCGAAATGCGGCTCGACGCGCTCGAAGCGGAATCGCCGGCACCGCCGCCCCCGTCTGCACCGGACATCGAACAAATGGAAGTCGAGCCGCAAAGCGGCGCGCCCACCGACGAGGACATTGCGTCACGCGCCGAAATGCCCGCGCCGGAATCCTCAATGCCGGAATATTTAATGCCGGACTTTTCAATGGAAGTCGCGGGCGAGGCCTCGGCCGACGAGGTTGAGGCCGGGCTCACGCGTGAGGCGACTGGCGCCCCCGCCGAAAGCGCATCGGACGAGTTTGCCGAGCCCGCATTCACCGCTGCCGAGAGCAGCGAAAGCGCGGTTGCCGCAGAGGCGCGCCGGCTTGATGCCACTGGCGAGGAAGAAGAAGCCGCCGAGGAAGTCGTCGAATCGGTCGGCGGCGCCGACGCACTGGAAGAGGTCCCGGATCGCGCGCCGCGCTATCGCCGACAGTACAAGATCCAAGAAGTCATCAAGCGCCGGCAAGTCATGCTGGTGCAAGTGGTCAAGGAAGAGCGCGGCACCAAAGGCGCCGCGCTGACGACCTACCTTTCGCTCGCCGGGCGCTATTCGGTGCTGATGCCGAACACCGCGCGCGGCGGCGGCATCAGCCGTAAAATCACCAATTCGGAAGATCGCGCGCGGCTCAAGGAAGCGGCCGCCGATCTCGAAGTGCCGGAGGGCATGGGCGTCATCCTACGCACCGCCGGCGCCAGCCGTACCAAGATCGAGATCAAACGCGATTTCGAATATTTGCTGCGGATGTGGGAGACGGTGCGCGATCTCACGCTCAAATCGACCGCGCCGAAGCTCGTTTACGAGGAAGGCTCGCTGGTCAAACGCTCGCTTCGCGACCTCTACGGTAAGGACATCGACGAGGTCGTGGTTGCCGGCGGCGAGGGCTATCACGAGGCCAAGGAATTCATGCGCATGCTCATGCCGAGCCATGCCAAGAACGTGAAGCTTTATGCCGACACCCAGCCGCTGTTGTCGCGCTACGGCGTCGAGAACCAGCTCGACGCCATGTTCTCGCCGGTCGTGCAGCTGCGATCCGGCGGCTACATCGTGCTCAACCAAGCCGAAGCGCTGGTTGCGATCGATGTCAATTCGGGGCGCGCCACCCGCGAGCACCATATCGAAGACACCGCGTTCAAAACCAATTTGGAGGCGGCGGACGAGATCTCAAGGCAGCTTCGCTTGCGCGACCTTGCCGGGCTCATCGTCATCGACTTCATCGACATGGATGAGAAGCGCAACAACCGCACGGTGGAGCGGCGGTTGAAGGAATGCCTCAAACACGATCGCGCCCGCATCCAGGTCGGCCGCATCTCGCATTTCGGCCTGCTCGAAATGTCGCGGCAGCGCATCCGCACCAGTGTGCTGGAAAGCTCGACCGAGAAATGCCCCTACTGCGGCGGCAGCGGTCATGTCCGCTCGGTGTCGTCGCTGGCTTTGCAGGTGCTGCGAGCTCTCGAAGAGCACCTCATCAAAGGCGCCACGCATAATCTGATCGCGCGCACCCGCCCCGACGTCGCGCTCTATCTTCTCAATCAAAAGCGCGCGCATCTACGCGGCCTGGAGGAGCGGTTCGCCATTACGATCACGGTCAGCGCCGACGAGACGGTGCGGGCGCCGCAGACGTTCGTGATCGATCGCGGCGAGCAGGTGCACACGATCGAAGCCGCTAGGGCGCTCGCCGAGCGGGCGCAGGCTTCGGCCGCGCCGCTCGAAGAAGAGGACGATCTGGAGGATTTCGGCCTGGTCGAGGAAGAAGGCGCCGAGGCGGAAGCCGCAACCGCAGCCTCGGAT
>JBASAH010000377.1:0-2656 GCA_049650505.1 Xanthobacteraceae bacterium | reverse complement strand
GGCGAGGCGGCAGCCGCGGAAGCCGAGCATCGGATTGAATTCGTGCAGCTCGTGGGCGCGATCGGCGAGTTTTTGCGGATCGGCGCCCATGGCCTGCGCCACTTCGGCGATCTCTTTCTCGCTGTGCGGCAGGAATTCATGCAGCGGCGGATCGAGAAGCCGGATCGTCACCGGCAGGCCGCCCATGATCTTGAACAGATCGACGAAATCGGCGCGCTGCATCGGCAACAGTTTCGCCAGCGCGGCGCGGCGCGATTTCTCGTCCTGTGCCAAAATCATCTCGCGCACGGCGCGGATGCGATCTGCGTCGAAGAACATGTGCTCGGTGCGACAAAGCCCGATGCCTTCGGCGCCGAATTTGATCGCCGTACGGGCGTCCGCCGGCGTGTCGGCATTGGCGCGCACTTTCAATTTGCGGAACGTATCGGCCCATTTCATCACGGTGGCGAATTCGCCGCCGAGCGTCGGCACCATCATCGGCACCTTGCCGGCGAGCACCTGGCCGGTCGCGCCGTCGATGGTGAGCGTGTCGCCCCTCTTCAGCGTCGTGCCGCCGGCAGTCATGGTTTGCGCCCGATAATCGACGCGCAGCGCGCCGGCGCCACAGACGCAGGGCTTGCCCATGCCGCGCGCCACCACCGCGGCATGCGAGGTCATGCCGCCGCGCGTGGTCAAAATTCCTTCGGCGGCGTGCATGCCGTGAATGTCTTCCGGCGAGGTTTCGACCCGCACCAGGATTACCTTGCGGCCCTGGATCTTGAGCGCTTCGGCCTCTTCGGAGGAGAACACGATTTCGCCGCAGGCGGCGCCGGGCGAGGCCGGCAGGCCGGTGGCGATCACCTTGCGTTCGGCTTTGGGATCGATGGTCGGATGCAGGAGCTGATCGAGCGCCGCGGGATCGATCCGCGCCACCGCCTCCTCCTTCGTTATCAATTTCTCCTGGGCGAGTTCGACGGCGATGCGGAGCGCGGCCTGCGCCGTGCGCTTGCCATTGCGGGTCTGCAACATCCACAGCTTGCCCTGCTCGATCGTGAATTCGAGATCCTGCATGTCGTGGTAGTGGCGTTCGAGCTTGGCGTGGATGCGCTTAAGCTCGGCAAAGGCGTCCGGCAGCGCCGCCTCCATTGACGGCGTGTCGGAGCCGGCCTCCTTGCGCGCGGCTTCCGTGATTTCTTGCGGAGTGCGGATGCCGGCGACGACGTCCTCGCCTTGCGCGTTGATCAAATACTCGCCGTAAAGCTTTTTCTCGCCGGTCGATGGATTGCGCGTGAACGCGACGCCGGTGGCCGACGTCTCGCCCATATTGCCGAACACCATGGCCTGCACGTTCACCGCGGTGCCCCAGCTCTCCGGAATGTTGTGCAGGCGGCGATAGGTGATGGCGCGCTGGTTCATCCACGAGCCGAACACGGCGCCGATCGCGCCCCACAATTGCGCGTGCGGGTCCTGCGGAAACGGCTTTCCGGTTTCCTCCTCGACGCGTTTTTTGTAACGGGTGACGAGCTGTTCCAAATCCTCAGCGTTAAGATCGGTGTCGAGCGTGTAGCCGTTGCGATCCTTGTGGTCGTCGAGAATTTCCTCGAAGTGGTGGTGCGCGATGCCGAGCACCACGTCGGAATACATGGTGATGAAGCGCCGGTAGCTATCTTGGGCAAAACGCCGGTCGCCGGATTTTTGCGAAAGCGCTTTGACCGTCACGTCGTTAAGCCCGAGATTGAGCACCGTATCCAGCATGCCCGGCATCGACGCGCGCGCGCCGGAGCGCACCGAGACCAGCAGCGGATTTTCGCCGTCGCCGAATTTTTTCCCGGTGATGCGGCCCACGGCGCCAAGCGCGGCTTCGACCTGGGCTTTTAGGTCTTTCGGATAGGTTTTGCCGTGCTCATAGAAATAAGTGCAGACCTCGGTGGTGATGGTGAAGCCGGGCGGCACCGAAAGGCCGAGAGAGGCCATCTCGGCAAGGCCCGCGCCCTTGCCGCCAAGGAGGTTGCGCATCGTCGCGCGCGCTTCCGCCCGTCCGCCGCCGAAGGCGTAGACCCATTTGCCTTTTGTAGCCGTCTTCGCCGCCGCGGATTTGCGCGCGGATTTGCCCGCGGCGCGGGCCGGAGATTTCTTTACCGGCTGTCGGGAGATTTTAGAGCGCGATTTGACCATGGGACCATGGGTTCGAGTGAGCCCGGCTTTTCGACGTTATTGCACCCAGTGGTAAATGGCATTGAGCCCCATCAATCCGACAATAATGAGATAGATCGCGACGACAAGGTTCAAAAGTCGCGGCATGACCAGAATGAGGACGCCGGCGATAAGGGCGACACCGGCTGTCCGGCGGCGCTGATCTCGGTCTTCTTCGAGAAGCTGCCGCTATGCCTGGTCGGCATTGAAGCCTGCGCCTCGGCGCATCATTGGTCGCGCGAGCTAAAGGCGGTTGGCCACACCGTTCGCCTGATGCCACCGGTCTACGTGAAACCCTATGTGAAGCGACATAAGAACGATGCCACTGACGCCGAGGCGATCTGCGAGGCGGTTAAGGCGCATTAGCCCAATCCTTGCTTGAATCGATCTCGAGAGAGCGCTGGCAGCGCGGCGACCTTGAGTGCCTCAGGTTCGTGCGCGAGCTGCTGGGATTTCATCGCCTCGGCGCTGGGCGGCTCGTAGT
>JBASAH010000376.1:0-10865 GCA_049650505.1 Xanthobacteraceae bacterium | reverse complement strand
GTCATGAACCGCCTTCTCTGCGAGGGTCAGATTCATGGCGGCGTCGCGCAAGGCGCCGGCCAGGCGCTGATGGAGGCGATCGTGTTTGATTCCGCCGGTCAGCTCGTCACCGGCAGTTTCCAGGATTACGCCATGCCACGCGCCGCCGATCTGCCGGACTTCACGTCGGAGCTGACGGAAGTTCCGGCCAAGACCAATCCGCTCGGCGTCAAAGGCGCGGGCGAAGCCGGCGCCACCGGCGCGCCGCCGGCGATCATGGCCGCCAGTCTCGATGCACTAAAGCCGCTCGGCATCGAGCACATCGACATGCCGGCGACGCCGAGCCGGGTCTGGGCGGTCATCAAAGCGCGCGAAACCAAACAAGCAGCATAGTCATGCCGATGAACGAAGCTCCGAATCTTTTCGACGACGGCAAAGCCTATGAGCGGCTGATGGGCCGCTGGAGCTGCCTTGCCGGAGAAAAATTTCTCGATTGGCTCGCGGCGCCGAAAAATCTGAAATGGATCGACGTCGGCTGCGGCAATGGCGCGTTCACCGAGGTGCTGATCGCACGATGTTCGCCTGCGGCGGTCATCGGCGTCGATCCGTCGGAAGGCCAGATCGCTTATGCGCGCACCAGACCGGGAGCAAAACCGGCGGAATTTCGCGTTGCCGGCGCGCAGGATCTGCCGTTCGCCGAGAACAGTTTCGATGCCGCGGCAATGGCGTTGGTCATTGTCTTTGTTCCTGATCCGGCGAAAGCCGTGGCCGAAATGGCGCGGGTGGTGCGACCGGGCGGCATTGTTGCCACTTACATGTGGGATTTTCCGGATGGCACCCCGATATCGCCGCTCGCCCCCGCCATGAAATCGTTGGGCATGGCAATACCCGAACGGCCGAACACCGAGGCCGCCGGCCGCGACGCCATGCGCGCGATCTGGCAACAGGCGGGACTCACATCGATCGAGACCGAGGTGATCCGCATCCGTGTCAGCTATTCCAGTTTCGACGATTTCTGGGAATCGACCACTGTGCCGGTCGGTCCGTCCGGCAAAGCGCTCGCGGCCCTTTCGCCGACTGCGCGCGAGCAACTCAAAGCGCGGTTGCGCGAATCATTGCCGATCGCGGCCGACGGCACGATTTCTTACGAAGCTATTGCCAATGCGGCGAAGGGCCTGGTTCCGTCGCACTGATGCAATCGAAAGAAGCAGGCGCGCGGAGATAGCCATATCCAGCGTCAAAAACGGCCGGTTGCACGGAATCGCCGCGCCGCCTATATTCAAAGAAGCTTTCCAGTCATCGTTGATGACGTGAGTGGCTTCGCCCAGTGGGCGGGCGAAGCACAGAGGAGATTTACCTATGGCGATCACCCCTTTGATGCCGAAAGCAACCGCGGTGTGGTTGGTCGAAAACACTTCCTTGTCGTTCGACCAGATCGCCGAACTTTGTCATTTGCATCCGCTCGAGGTCAAAGCGATCGCCGACGGGGACGCCGCGCAGGGCATCAAGGGTCTTGATCCAATCCTCACCGGCCAATTGACGCGCGAAGAGATCCAGGCCGCGGAGGCCGATCCCAAACACCGGCTGCAAATTGCCGAGCCGAAAGTCCGATTGCCTGAAGCCAAGCCGAAGAAAGGCCCGCGCTACACGCCGGTGTCGCGCCGCCAGGATCGGCCGAACGCGATTCTGTGGCTGGTGCGCAATCATCCCGAGCTCAAGGACAGCCAGATCATGCGGTTGGTCGGCACTACCAAATCGACGATCCAGGCGATCCGCGAACGCACGCACTGGAATTCGGCCAGTCTAACGCCGCTCGATCCGGTGACGCTCGGGCTTTGCTCGCAGATCGATCTCGATCTCGAAGTGCAGAAGGCGGCAAAAGAAAAACCAGCTCCGGTGCAGGAACCCGGCGCCACGTTGTTGCCGGCCTCAGTGACGACGGCGCCGAAGGAAGAGCCCGAGCCTGCGGAGGCGAAGAAGCCCGGCGAAGAGCTCAATGTCGAAGCGGTGTTCGCCAAGCTCAAACAGCTTGGTGGCGGCGGCGGCAAGGGCGAATAAGATCGCGAATAAGATCGCGAACGGCCCCTTAATCAACAACGTCGTCGGCGGTGGCGAGCAGCGTTGACGGCACGGCGAGGCCGAGCGCTTTTGCAGTCTTGAGATTGATCGCCAGCTCGAATTTGGTCGGTTGCTCGACCGGCATATCGGATGGCTTGGCGCCCTTGAGAATTTTGACGACGATGGTCGCAGCTTGCTCAAACATAGCCGGCAGACTGGGTCCGTAGGACATCAGACCTCCGGCTTCGGTGTGTTCCTTCCACTGATAAATCGCTGGAAGCCGATACTCGGCCGCGCGATCGATGATCTCCCGGTAAAGTGAAGCGAGAAATGGCGAAGCGAAAACGTTGATGGCTTCTGCCTGCCCATCGCGCGCGGCGCGAAATGCGCCAGCGACGTCGTCCCGCTGACGCACCTCCACGACCTGAAGTTTAAGTTTCAAAGCGCGAGCTGCGTTCTCCGTCATGCTCACCTGCGATGGACCGGTCGTGGGATCCCAGAGGCAAGCTACACGGGACATTCCCGGCACAATCCTTTGCAACAGTTCGAGCCGCTTTGCACTGAGTTCCGGCGCAAGGATGGTGAACCCGGTGGTATTTCCGCCGGGCCGCGAAAGACTGCCGATGAGCCCGGAGCCAAGAAGATCGTCGCTGATCGCAACTATCGGTACAGTGCTGGTGGCCTGCTGGGCTATTTTGGTGGCGAGATCGCCGAACGTGGTGATGACATCGACCTTCAGGCGGACCAGTTCGGCAGCAAGTTCGGGAAGCTGTTGCAGACCTCGCTCGGCGTAGCGAACCTCGATCGCGACGTTCTGACCCTCAACATAATCCAATTGGCGAAGCCCCTTGCGAAACGACTCCATGCGCGGCGAAGCAGGGGGTGAGTCTCCGGGATACAACACGCCAATTTTGGCAATCTTCTCGGCTTGCTGGGCGCGCACTGCGAGCGGCCACACGAAAACCGTGCCGCCAAGCACGGCTATAAATTCGCGCCTGCCGATATCGATTGCCATTTGATCACTCCACCAACCACGTCACGCCGGCTGGAATGTGGGAACGATAGCACGCCTCGAACCGGTGGTCTGCGATCTACTTCACCGTCCGCCGCGAGCCGCCTACAAAATGGAAAGAGGCGCCTGGTCGGGGGACCAGACGCCTCTTCCAACTCATCGAACAGTTATCGCAGTTTTTTTACCTCACCGGCCGATGTCAGCGGCCGATGTCAACGCCGAAGCCTGGTCCGTAAACGCCAATGCCCGGCCGGTGGCGATGGTAGTAATAATCGTCCCTGTCACGGTCGTACATGTACAGACGATCGCCGCGGTCGAAGCAGCGGCTTCGACAGAAGCCGTCGTCGCAGCTTTGGCGGCAAACGCGCTCCGCGCTGGCGGGCGTCGCCAACAATGTTGCGGCGGTCAACGCCGCAGCGGCGGTTCCCATGAGCGTGAGAGTGCGCGTGATCATGCGCATGGCTTTACCTCCTCTTTTCAAACACCGACAACGTTTGAAAACGCACCCAGTTCCGAGCTCTGTAGGCGCGGGTTCATGGTGCGATAAACGCGTGGAAAATTTTTCGAATTGGACGAGATTTGTTTGGTTGACGGCACCACGTCGTCTCTTTTCAGATCGCGTTGTAAAAGTTCCACGCGGTTCGTTCAGACGCGAGTATGATTCAATTTTTGTTGATCAACTGACGCATCAGCCGCGATCGTTGCGCAGCACGACGCAGGCGCTGCCCGCGGCTTTGGAATGTCCGCTTAGAAGCCGCAGCGGACATGCAGATTTAAGGTTGCCGCAGCGAATGACCCATACCAGTCATTGCCGTCGAAAATTTGCTGTGATGCACAACGCAGCTCCCGCTCAACGATGTGGTAGACACCCCTGTCGGCGTGAGAAGATCAACCAGCCGTTCCGATCCTCCGTCAGAGGTTACCGAAAATGTGGGCAGTCATGGCTTTCCTCCTCGCGGCGGTGATTGGCTTGGTGGCAGTGCTTACCATGGGCCGCCGTGGCTCAGCTCACAGTGATCGCTACCCGTGGATACTCTACGACACAGCCAAGCTGCACGTGGGGATCACGGCCGGCCTCGCCGGTTTCGCCTTTACCGGGATCGTACTGGTCGTGACGCTTGCGCGCGACCGGCCCGGCGTCGCTGGGAGCTCCCTCGATACCGTCATCGTGATGTTTTTGGTGGCCTTCCTCTGGTGGGTCGGCAATGCCTTTTTGATCTCTTACATACCGCACGACGAGACGAGCGGCGAGTTAGTGCCGCGGGTCCATTTCAGCCTTGCGTCGACGATCGAATATCGCACGGTTTTTCTATCCTGGTTCGCACTGCTACCGCTCCTTGAGGCGAATGGACTCGCTCGCCTCTCATACGTTCTCTATTTTCTTTTGCCTGCATCTCTACTTTGCGGATCCGTGCTCATCGCAATGGCCGCCGATGGCTTGGGTCTTCTGCGAGTTTGGGAAACGTATTTTTCGGCAGCCGTAAGCACGGTTCTCGCATTGGGGTACGCCGCCATCGTCGCATTCGCGGTCCCTGGCGCTCGGTCCCAGTACTCTACGCTGTACCTCGCACTTGTCCTCTTCTGCATCAACGGCTTGGGCTTCGGGCTCGCGGCACTCACGCCGCTCTCACCGCGATATGCCGGCATCAAACGATTTTACAAGCACTACGGTAGGCGGATTGTCATTGCAGACATGCAACTGACAATGATGTCGCTCGCGTTCCTCTGGCTTGGTGTTGTCGGAGTCATCTGAATGTATCGAGTGAGTGGACGTCTCCTGCGCGTCGTCCAAGCCAGCAATTGATGATTGGCAATCACCGCCGGAACGGTCTCACCCGCGATCGTTGCGCAGCACGACGCAGGCGCCGCCCGCGGCGATCAGCTTGCGGCAGAAGCTCTCAAGGTAAGCGCGATCGTCGTCGGCGATGCGGATGTTGTAGCGCAGGGCGCTGCCTAATCCGATACCGCGGCTGCGCACCACAATCGGTTCGCGACCGCCGATCAGCGCTGTATACTGTTTCTGGATCATCCGATAAGTCGCCCACGCTTTACTCTCCGTCCAATTAGCCGTGAGCTGCATGCCCCAGCGCGGTACGTAAGCCGCCAAGCGTTGCGCTTCTTCTTTCGGCGCGAGAATCAGATTGGCAAGCCGGGTGCACGGCACGCCCTGCGGAATGGTCGTCTCGGCGGTCTTGGGCGGCGAGGGCGAAGCCCACTCGTCCGCGGTCCAGCCAGTGATGATGGCGACGTAATTGCGCGTCTCGCCGGGCAGCGGCCGATGGCTGGTGAGCCAGGCATTGACGCGTCCAGGCCCGGCATTATAGGCCGCGGCGGCGAGACCGAGATTGCCAAAGCGCGTTTTCAGCTCGCGCAGATAGCGCGCCGAATTTTTCAGCGCTTCGATCGGATCGAATGGATCGACCAGCCCGCGATAGTCCGCCGTCGCCGGCATGAATTGCGCGATGCCTGCGGCGCCTTTCTTGCTCACCGCGCGCGCATTGAACCGGCTCTCTTGCCAGATCACCCGGGCGAAGAACTCGACCGGAATTTCGTTCTCCGCGGCGTCTTGCTCGAGCGCGCGGCAGATATCGTCGGATGTCGGCGGGTGCGGGGCGGCGGTTTGGCTCGGTGGAGCGCTTTCCTCCTGTGCGGCGGATGGTGCGCTTTGCGGCTGCGCATGAGCAAGCCCGATCGAGAGGGCGGCACCGCAAACAAACAACAGTCTCGCAACAGCCATGCCCGATAACGCACAAGCTCAAAAACGACCGCCTTACTCGACCCTCGCTTACGCTCCTTTGCGTTTAAGCGCCGTTCCGATCTCGTCCAAGATCGCCGGATCGTCGATGGTCGCCGGCATCTGCCAAGCTTCACCGTCGGCGATTTTCTTCATGGTGCCGCGCAGGATCTTGCCGGAGCGGGTTTTCGGCAACCGCGCCACCGTAATGGCGATCTTGAACGCCGCGACCGGGCCGATCTTGTCACGAATGAGCGCGACGCACTCTTTCTCGATCTCGGCGGGTGGGCGGTTAACGCCGGATTTGAGCACGATGAAGCCGCACGGCACTTCGCCCTTGAGCTCGTCCTTGACGCCGAGCACGGCGCATTCGGCGACATCGGGATGCGACGCCAGCACTTCCTCCATCCCGCCGGTGGAGAGCCGATGCCCGGCGACATTGATGATGTCGTCGGTGCGGCCCATGACAAAGATATAGCCGTCCTCGTCCTTGAATCCGGCATCGGCGGTTTTGTAGTAGCCGGGAAATTCTTCGAGATAACTTTCGCGCATGCGCGCGTCCGCCTGCCACAACGTCGGCATGCAAGCCGGCGGCAGCGGCAGTTTGACGACGATCGAACCCATCTTGCCGGGCGGCAGCTCACGGCAGCCTTCGTCGACGATGCGCACGTCGTAGCCGGGCATCGCCAGGGTCGGCGAGCCATGCTTGACCGGCAGCATGCCAAGCCCCACCGGGTTGCCGGCAATGGCCCAGCCGGTTTCGGTCTGCCACCAATGATCGATCACCGGCACTTTGAGGAGCTTCTCCGCCCACATCAGCGTGTCGGGATCGGCGCGCTCGCCGGCAAGGAACAAGGTACGGAATTTTTTCAGGTCGTATTGCGCCAGAAGCTTGCCCTGCGGGTCTTCCTTCTTGATGGCGCGAAACGCGGTCGGCGCGGTGAACATTGCCGCGCAGCCATGTTCGGCGATGACGCGCCAGAACGCGCCGGCATCCGGCGTGCCGACCGGCTTGCCTTCGTAGAGGATAGATGTGCAGCCGTGCAACAGCGGCGCGTAGACGATGTAAGAATGTCCAACCACCCAGCCGACGTCCGAGGCAGCCCAATACACTTCGCCCGGCTCGACGCCGTAGAGATTTTTCATCGACCATTTCAGCGCGACCATGTGGCCGCCATTGTCGCGCACCACGCCTTTCGGCCGCCCCGTCGTGCCGGACGTATAAAGAATGTAAAGCGGATCGGTCGCCTCCACCGGCACGCAATCGAACGCGGAGCGGGCATGAATGAGCGCGTGATCGCGCATCTGCGCCCAGTCGCGGTCGCGGCTTTCGATCAGCGTCGCTTGTACTTGCGGCCGTTGCAGGATCAGGCAGCTCTGCGGCTTGTGCGCGGCGATCGTAATCGCTTCGTCGAGCAGCGGCTTATATTGCACGACGCGCCCCGGCTCGAGACCGCAGCTTGCCGATAGAATGACTTTCGGCTTGCAATCGTCGATCCGGGTGGCGAGTTCGCGCGCGGCAAAGCCGCCGAATACGACGGAATGAATCGCTCCGATGCGCGCGCAGGCGAGCATGGCGATGACCGCCTCCGGCACCATCGGCATATAAATGATGATGCGGTCGCCCTTGCCGACGCCGAGATCGCGCAGCATGCCGCCGAGCACCTGCGTTTCGGTCAACAAGCGATGATAGGTCAGGCTGCGTGTGGCGCCGGCGAGCGGTGAATCGTAAATGATCGCGGTCTGCTCGCCGCGTCCGGAATTGACGTGCCGATCGACGGCATTGAAGCAGGTGTTGCAGACCCCGCCGACGAACCAACGGCCGTAAATGCCAGCCGTGGCATCGAAAACTTTTTTCGGTTTTTCAAACCACTCGATATCGGCTGCCGCCTCGCCCCAAAATCCGAGCGGATCGCGCTGCCAGCGCGCATAGATCTCATGGTAGCGGCTCGCGCGGGCGTCCATAGTAGCCTTCCTCGCAGCGTCCATAGCAGCGTCCATGGGCAGCGCCTCCAGATCTACGTTTGCGCTGTTATTTCGTCCCACTATATCGCCGCCACCCGAGGGCGAACAGCAACGAACGGGAAAAAGCGGCTATTTGTCTTCGTCGAGCCTATTCGCTCGCTTGAAACTTTTCGCTAGGGTTAGGGAGCAAACATGGCCAGCCCCTACGACACCGATCTCGATCGCAACCCGGCGAACTTCCAGCCGCTGACGCCGTTGTCGTTTCTCGCCCGCGCGGCCGCGGTCTATCCGGACCAAACCGCCATCATCCATGGCGCGCGCTCCTGGTCCTATCGGGAATTTTACGCGCGCACGAGGCGGCTTGCTTCGGCGCTCGCGCAGCGCGGCATCAAACGCGGCGAGACGGTCGCGGTCGTGCTGGCCAATACGCCGGCCATGGTGGAGGCCCATTACGGGGTCGCCATGGCCGGCGGCGTGCTCAACACCATCAACACGCGGCTTGATGCAACGATCGTTGCTTTCACGCTCGACCACGGCGAAGCCAAAGTGCTGATCACCGACCGCGAATATTCGAAGGTGGTCAAAGACGCGCTGGCTGCCTGCAAGGCCAAGCCGCTGGTGATCGACTACGACGATCCCGAATTCACTGGCGCCGGCGATCGCCTCGGCGCAATTGAATACGAGGATTTCCTGCGCGGCGGCGATCCCGATTTTGCATGGGCAATGCCGCGCGACGAATGGGACGCGATCTCGCTCAATTATACCTCTGGCACGACCGGCGATCCCAAAGGCGTTGTTTACCACCATCGCGGCGCGTCGCTGTTGGCCATGGCGAATGTCATCACCTGCGGCATGGGCAAGCATCCGGTTTATCTGTGGACGCTGCCGATGTTTCATTGCAACGGCTGGTGTTTCACCTGGACGCTTTCAGTCGTCGCCGGTACCCATGTATGCCTGCGCGCGGTCCGTGCGCCGGCGATGTATGACGCTATCGTCACGCACAAGGTCACGCATTTGTGCGGCGCGCCGATCGTGATGTCGGCGCTGCTCAACGCTGCGGCGCATGAGAAAAAGCCGTTGCCGCACGTCGTGCAGTTCGCCACCGCGGCAGCGCCGCCGCCGGAGGCGGTGCTGGCGGCGATGAAGGCCGCCGGCTTTAACGTCACGCATCTCTATGGTTTGACCGAGACCTACGGCCCCGCTGCTATCAACGACTGGCACCGCGGATGGGATGCGCTCGCATCCTCCGAGCAGGCAGCCAAGAAAGCGCGCCAGGGTGTTGCCTATCCGGTGCTCGAAGCACTTGACGTGCTCGATCCGGAGACGATGCGACCGGTCCCGCGCGACGGCGAGACCTTGGGCGAAGTCATGTTTCGCGGCAATGTGGTGATGAAAGGTTACTTAAAGAACAAGAAGGCGAGCGAGGCGGCGTTCGCCGACGGCTGGTTTCATTCCGGCGATCTCGGCGTTATGCATCCCGACGGCTACATCCAGCTCAAAGACCGCTCCAAGGACATCATCATCTCGGGCGGCGAAAACATCTCGTCCATCGAAGTCGAGGACGCTCTGTACAAACATCCGGCGGTTCAGGTTGTCGCCGTGGTGGCGAAGTCCGACGAAAAATGGGGTGAGACGCCGTGCGCATTCGTAGAGCTAAAGCCCGGCGCCACTGCGTCGTCGGAGGAACTGATCGCCTGGTGCAGAAAAAATCTCGCCGCCTATAAATGTCCGCGCCACGTGGTGTTCGCCGAAATTCCGAAGACATCGACCGGCAAGCTGCAGAAGTTCAAGCTGCGCGAGATGGTGAAGCGAATCTAACGGTTGGCATTCGCGTGCGCGCAAAAAGACCGCTGGCGCGTCCGGCCGCGAACGGGCGCGTGGTAAATCGGCGTACTACTGGTTACTGATTAATGGACGAGAGCGTCTCTTAACCGCGCCATCTCGTCCTTGACGTGCAATTTCTTCCGCTTGAGTTCCGCAATCTCTAGATTATCGATCGAGGGGTGGGTGAGTGCTTCTGCGATTTCCTGTTCGAGTGCGTTGTGCCGTTTTTCGAGTTCCGCAAGATGCGATTCAATCGCCATGTAGCATGCCTCCTTGCAGATGGCCGGATCAGATCATCCTACACCCTGACAATCGCGGCTAGAATACTCCGCTTTTGCTCCGGCGAAAATCCCTGTCGCAGCAATGGCGCGGGCTTGTGGGCTAATGACCAAAACGCGATAATCGACCGTCACTTACGCGCAGTCAGGTGTAAGATGCGGCGGCTTGCCGACCGAAAACCGCGCTCACCAGGCCGAATCTAGCGCGACCAGGGCGGCGATGACGAAAGAGGAAGAACGCGAGCTTCGGGCGCAACTGGCACGCCTGCAGCAGGAGCATCGCGATCTCGATGCCGCGATTGCAGCGCTGCAGGAATCGCCTGGCTCCGACATTATCCAGGTCCAGCGCTTGAAAAAGCGCAAATTGCAGCTGCGCGACCGCATCACTTTCATCGAGGACCAGCTCACGCCTGACATCATCGCCTGAATGCGCCCGAGAAGCGCGCCCGGGTGCCGTCATGCGCAAGCGGCGGCGCGATGCCAAAAAACCAAGTCCCACCAATCGATATGGCGGACATGCGACGGATTGTCGCAGCACTCCCAGTCGCCGCCTGCCTGGTCCTTGGACGTGCCGGCTGTGTGGGATCGCGAGTGGTTGGTGTCGTGTCTTGGCTTCGCGCGTTCATGACAAAATTTTGATCGCGACTGGAGCAGCGAAGGCGGCTTGATCAGCGGCCGGCGAAAGTGCCCGTCGCAGCGTGATCAATTCGATGGCGCCAGCGATGGTCGCGCCGCAACAGGCCAAAGATGGCTGCAATCTGGCTGGATCATTCAGTCTGCATTCACCAATAAATGGGAACTTAGGGCAACAAGTCTTGGTTTTCGAAAACAAGTCTTGGTTTTTGAATGCAAGCAAAACTCGCAAACTTGAGGTGAAGGTCATGAAGAAGATGCTGACTGCCCTCGTTGCTGCGGCGACCATTGCCGGCGCAGCGGTGGCGACTTCGGCGCCTGCGGAAGCGCGTTGGGGTGGTGGCTGGCATGGCGGCTGGCGTGGCGGCGGCTGGGGCTGGGG
>JBASAH010000375.1:0-20168 GCA_049650505.1 Xanthobacteraceae bacterium | reverse complement strand
CCCTGACCGAGTTCTTGCCGGAGGCGCTGAGTTCGTTTCTTGCGGCGCATCCGAATGTCAGCGTCGATCTCGAAGAGCGCCTGAGCGATGAGATTGTCGGTCTGATCGCCGAAGGGGTCGCCGATCTCGGCATCGTCGCCGGCACTGTCGATGCCGGCGCGCTCGAAACCTATCCGTTTCGCCGCGACCGCTTCGTGCTTGTGGTCGCGCGCGGGCATCCGCTCGCCAAGCGCGCCAAGATCAGCTTCGAAGAAGTGCTCGAACACGATTTCGTCGGGCTTGACCGCGCCAGCGCGCTGCAGCGTTTTTTGGCAAGCAAGGCTGCGCGCATCGGCAGGCCGCTACGGCTGCGCGTGCAACTGCGCAGCTTCGACGCGGTGTGCCGGCTGGTCGAATGCAAGGTCGGCATCGGCATCGTGCCGGAAACGACTGCCCGGCGGGTCGCCAAGACGATGGCGATCAAGGCCGTCGCGCTGTCGGATTCTTGGGCGGCACGCGATCTGACCATTTGTGTGCGAAATCGCGACGAATTGCCGGCCTTTGCGCAGCAACTGGTCGAGCACTTGCGTGACAGGAATCAGTAATCAGGGATCCCCTTTCAAGAGGTCTGATGCCTGATTTCCGGTTCCTGTCACCTGAGTATCAACACCCAATAGTCGAGATCGAGCAGCACCGCCGGATCGTAATCGCCGCCGGTCTTGTCGGGAAAATTCGCGCACGGTCGGTCGCGCGTCGCAATCGTGCGCAGCCGCAGCGCGCCGACGTCGGCGCGGCCCGGCAATTCCGCTTTGGTCAGCACTTCCGACCAGGCGAAAACCGTACCGCCGGCAAACAGCGGCGCGACATGACGGCCGCCATTGATCGCGGCGACATGAAAGGCATTGGCGAGACCATTGAACGACAGCGCGCGCGCCAGCGAAATGACATGCCCGCCGTAGATCAGCCGCCGGCCAAAGCGGCCCTTGCCCTCGACGAATTGGTTGAAATGAATGCGCGCGGTGTTCTGATAAAGCCGCGTCGCGATTTGGTGCTCGGCTTCCTCGACCGTTACGCCGTCGACATGATCAATTCTCTCGCCGACTTCATAATCGCCGAAGCGATGCGGGCTACCGGCGAGCGTCACGTCGTAGGACGCGATATCGATCTTGGGGCACGCTTCGCCCAAAAGCTTTGGATCGAGCGCTGTTGGCAAGCGCGGCACGTGGTCGCCCGGCGCGGGCGCCGCCTCATCGCGTTTGCGCACCATGACCCAGCGCACATATTCGAGAACCGGCGCGCTGTCCTGGTTGTAACCGGTGGTGCGTACATAGACGATGCCGGTCTTACGGCTCGAATTCTCTTTTAAGCCGATCACTTCCGATTGCGCCGACAAAGTATCGCCGGGATAGACCGGCTTGCGGAAACAGCAATTGGCGTAGCCGAGATTGGCGACCGCGTTGAGCGACACGTCGGGCACCGATTTGCCGAACACGACATGGAAGACGAGCAAATCGTCGATCGGCGCGCGCGGATAGCCGATCGCTTTGGCGAAAGCGTCCGAAGATTGCACCGCAAACCGAGCGCCAAATAAGGCGTTGTACAGCGTGACATCGCCGACGGTCAGGGTGCGTGGCGTGGCGTGCCGGATCACTTGCCCGACGCGAAAATCCTCAAAGAAATTGCCGGGGCTGTTTTTCGACATGAGTAACTCTCACCGGCGACGATCTTACTGGCAACCCCCATTGCGCTTGCGGTGTCTTAACCGGCCGGAAGCATTGGGGAAAGCGTGTCGCCGCACATTTCAATGACGGGCATTGACAGGAATGTGAGGGGCATCTGGCCTGTCATTTTGCTAAAGCTCCGATAGTGCGGTGGATTTGAAGTTCCTACAATTCGGTCGGAAGCTCTCATAGGAACTTCAAATCAAAAAAACGCACTAGAATCTCTCGTTGCCAGTGTCCCATTTTGATTCCGAAGTTCGCATGAGAGTATGCCGGTAAAGCGTGCGAACTTCGGGACACTAGGCGGATGTTCGAAATGTCGATTGAAGCCGCACCCCGTTCCATGGATTTGCCGGACGCCGCGACCGGCCGCGCCGGCGGCATCATTCATCCGCGCTGGGTGCGCATCACCCATTGGATCAATGCGCTGGCGATGTTCATGATGATCGGGTCCGGCTGGCAGATCTACGACGCATCGCCGCTGTTCGATTTCCTCGAATTCCCGTCGGGGCTGGCGCTCGGCGGCTGGCTGGCCGGCGCGCTGTTGTGGCACTTCGCCGCCATGTGGCTTCTGCTCATCAACGGCATTGTCTACGTCACGCTCGGCGTCGCGACCGGACGCTTTCGCCGCAAACTCTTGCCGATCCGTCCCCGCGCGGTGTTGGACGATTTCGTTGCCGCATTGCGCGGCCGGCTCTCGCATGACGATCTTACCGTCTACAATTCGGTGCAGCGGCTGCTTTATGCCGGCGTGCTCATTGCCGGAGTGGTGATCGTGCTTTCCGGAGTTTCGATCTGGAAGCCGGTACAGTTCAAATATGTTACGGCGCTGTTCGGCGGCTACGACGTCGCCCGTTACGTCCACTTCTTCGCGATGGCGGCGATCGTGGCTTTTCTGACGATCCATGTTGCGCTGGCGCTGATCGTGCCAAAAAGCCTGCGCGCCATTATCTTAGGCCGCTAGAGGAATAGCGATGGCGAGCCAGCGAAAACTGACCCAGCGAAAACCGACACCCGGCGTCGATGCCAAACTCCTGATCAAGGATGCGGCAAAATTGTTGCCGCAGCCTTCGCGCCGGCTGTTTCTCCGCGGCGCCGCCAGTCTTGGCTCACTGGCAATGCTGACCGGCTGCGACATCATTGACGGGCCGACGGCCGAGAACGCGCTGCGCGTCGTGTCGCGCTTTAACGACGGCGTCCAGGCGCTGTTGTTTAGCGAGACGACGCTGGCCCCTGAATACCCGGAAAGCGCGATCACGCGGCCGTTCCCGTTCAACGCCTATTATTCGGTGGATGAGGCGCCCGATATCGATGGCGATACTTATCAGCTCGAAATTGGCGGCCTTGCCGACAACAAGAAGCCGTGGGCGCTGGCCGAACTGAACCGCTTGCCGCAAGTGTCGCAAGTCACGCGCCATGTTTGCGTCGAAGGCTGGAGCGCGATCGGCTCCTGGCAGGGCGTGAAACTTTCCGATTTCCTCAAGCTGATCGGCGCCGACTTGACCGCCAAATATGTCTGGTTCCAATGCGCCGAAGGCTACTCCAATACCATCGACATGCCGACCGCGCTGCATCCGCAAACCCAATTGACGCTCAAATTCGATCGCCAGACCTTACCCACCGCCTACGGCTTCCCGATCAAGATCCGGATTCCGACCAAGCTCGGCTTTAAAAATCCGAAATACGTCACCGCCATGTGGGTGCAGAATAATGACGCCGGCGGCTATTGGGAGAACCAAGGCTACAACTGGTTCAGCGGGCTTTAAGATCTTGAGTGAGGCGAACAAGAGAAGCAATCGCTCGGCATGTATAGTCTCAGCAAATTCATGCCGCACTGAAATCCGGTCTCGACTGCGCGCGGCGCAGCTTGCCAAGGCGTATCATGCCCTTTAATCGTCGCCTCGTTTCACGGGGCGTCTTTTCATGGCCAGTTACAAGCTTCTTCTTCTCGCCGGCGACGGGATCGGCCCGGAGGTGATGGCGGAAGTAAAACGGCTGCTGGCGTTTTATGCGCAATCGGGGCTTGCCGATTTTGACATCGATGAGGACTTGGTCGGCGGCGCCGCCTATGACGCGCACCAGGTGGCGATCGCCGAAACCACCATGGCCAAGGCCCATGCCGCGGATGCGGTGATTTTCGGCGCTGTGGGCGGGCCGCAATGGGACAAGGTGCCTTATGAGGCGCGGCCCGAGGCGGGCTTGCTGCGGCTGCGCAAGGATCTCGGCCTGTTCGCCAATATCCGGCCGGCGATCGTCTATTCTGCGCTCGCCGACGCATCGAGCCTTAAGCGTGAAGCGGTGGAGGGGCTCGATATCGTCATCCTGCGCGAGCTGACCGGCGGCGTCTATTTCGGCGAGCCCAAGACCATCACCGATCTCGGCAACGGCCAGAAGCGCGCCGTCGATACCCAGGTCTACGACACGTATGAAATAGAACGCATCGCGCGGGTCGGTTTTGAACTGGCGCGCCAGCGGCGCAACAAGCTCACCTCGATGGAAAAACGCAACGTTATGAAGACTGGCGTGCTGTGGCACGAGGTGGTCGAGGACCTGCATGCACGCGAATACAAGGACGTCCAGCTCGAACACATGCTGGCGGACGCCGGTGGCATGCAGCTGGTACGCTGGCCCAAACAGTTCGACGTGATCGTCACCGACAATTTGTTCGGCGACATGCTGTCGGATGTGGCGGCGATGCTGACCGGCTCGCTCGGCATGCTGCCGTCCGCTTCGCTCGGCGAGATCGACGCGCGGACCAAGCGGCGCAAGGCGATGTATGAGCCGGTGCACGGCTCGGCGCCGGACATTGCCGGCAAGGGCATGGCCAACCCAATCGCCATGCTCGCTTCATTCGGCATGGCGTTGCGCTACTCATTCGATATGGCCAAAGCGGCTGATCAGCTTGATGCGGCAATCGCGGCGACGCTGGTGAAGGGTTTGCGGACCGCCGACATCAAATCTGCGGGCGCCAAGGTCGTCAGCACTTCGGAGATGGGCGCGGCGATCGTCGGCGAATTGGAGAAGCCATCGGCATAACCAACGCCGATTGAGCGCTGCGAAACCAGCGCGCCACCGCGACGCGAGCGTCATTGCCCACCCCGACTTCGCTCAGGCATTGCGCGCGCTGGAGAAGGCGGCGCCTCTGAGATCCGTCTTAAAACGGCGTGTTTGGATTGATGCCGGTGCCGTCGAAAGCGCTTGGCAGAGGATACCGGCCGGTCCCTTGAACGTCCGGGCCGAAGAACCAATAGGGCCGGCCCGGATCGCCGCCCGGCGGGAAGACATAGTCCCGGAAGTTGCGATCGCCCACCGAGACCTCGGTCCCGGTATCGAGGTAGGAACGACGCCGTGGGATCACGATCACTCTCGCACGGCCCGTGCCATCCGGGATGATGGTCGTGGTCGGTTGGATGATCGTGCCGCTTGCCGTGCGTTCGACCGGCGCGACTTGCTGCACCGGCTGGTGCCGTTTGGCGCGTTGGCAGGTATCGCCCAGCTCGCAAGGCTGGCCGCAAAGATGCCCGCCATAACGGCGGTCAGCGGGCGCATCGGTGCAAACATTGGCTCCTCGCTTTGGTTATCCGGCAATGTAGCCCGAATTGCCGGGCGACAATTGAGCGCTGCGTAAACCCTCGGTCTGATCGCAGATTCCGCCGGTCCGCCGCCATAATTGTACTGTGGCAGACCGATATGACGTTCTTAGCGGCGTTGTGTTTGGTTTTGTTCCGGCCTAGAAGCTTCGGCTCCGGTTTGGCCCGCCCCGAGCAGCCAATTTTCGCTGGAGAGTTAACGATGGGTTACAGCGTCGCCGTTGTTGGCGCGACCGGCAATGTCGGCCGGGAAATGCTCGGCATTCTTGCCGAGCGCTCGTTTCCAGCCGACGAAGTTGTGGCGCTTGCCTCGCGCCGGAGCCAAGGCGTGGACGTCTCCTATGGCGAGCGGACCCTGAAGGTCAAAGCGGTCGAACACTACGATTTTTCCGCCACCGATATCTGCCTGATGTCGGCCGGTTCTGCGGTGTCGAAGGAATATTCGCCGAAGATCGCCGCCGCCGGTGCCGTCGTGATCGATAACTCGTCGGCCTGGCGTTACGATTCCAACGTGCCCTTGATTGTGCCGGAGGTTAACGCCGATGCTGTAGCCGGCTTTCGCAAGCGCGGCATCATCGCCAATCCGAATTGCTCGACGGCGCAGCTCGTCGTTGCGCTCAAGCCGCTGCACGACCACGCCAAGATCAAGCGCGTCGTGGTCGCTACCTATCAGTCGGTTTCCGGCGCCGGCAAGGAGGCGATGGATGAATTGTTCACCCAGACCAAGGCGGTATTCCAGGTCGACGAGATCACCGCGAAGACATTTGCCAAGCGGATCGCATTCAATGTGATTCCGCAGATCGACACGTTCATGGAGGACGGCTACACCAGGGAGGAATGGAAGTTGGTGGTCGAGACCAAGAAGATTCTCGACCCTAAGATCAAGCTGACCGCGACTTGCGTGCGTGTGCCAGTCTTCATCGGTCATTCCGAAGCAGTGAACGTCGAATTCGAACAGCCGATCACGGCCGACGAGGCACGCGACATCCTGCGGAACGCGCCCGGCTGCCTGGTGATCGATTCGCGCGAGCCGGGTGGTTACGTGACGCCATACGAGGCGGCCGGCGAAGACGCGACCTATATCAGCCGCATCCGCGAGGACGCGACGCTCGACAACGGGCTGTCGATGTGGATCGTCTCGGACAATCTGCGCAAGGGCGCGGCGCTCAACGCTATTCAGATCGCCGAGTGCTTGATCAACCGCAAGCTGATTACAGCAAAGCGCAGGGCGGCGTAGCTAGGTCCTATCCGGTCGCATCGCAACGCAAGGACAAACGTGTTCACGCGCGCCCCCGACGGGCTATGGTGATGCACTGCGGCGGCCTTCAAAACTGTCGGGACCTTCGCAGAATGGTAGCGGCGAGAGCTATTGGACCTAACCAATGACCGTCCGGCCGCGCCGCAGCGTGCTCTACATGCCGGGATCGAACCCCCGCGCGCTGGAAAAAGCGCGCGACTTGCCGGCCGACGTTCTCATCCTCGATCTTGAAGACGCGGTCGCGCCCGAGGCAAAACTTCAGGCGCGCGAGGCCGTGGTCAAGGCAATTCAACAGGGTTTCGGCGATCGCGAAGTGCTGGTGCGTATCAATGGGCTCGATACCCGCTGGTGGGTTGAGGATATCGATGCTGCGGCCTCGGCGCGCCCTGATGCGATACTGGTGCCGAAAGTATCTTCGCCGCGCCAGTTGCAGGATCTTGCCGCGCGCCTTGTCGACATGGGCACTGATCCGCATGTGCGGGTCTGGGCCATGATGGAAACGCCGCTCGCCATGCTCAACGTTGGCGACATTGCCGCCGCGGCGCTCGATTCGGAAACCCGGCTCGCCGGCTTCGTGATGGGCACCAACGATCTCGCCAAGGATACCCGCGCCCGCCTGGTTCCCGGCCGTGCGCCGATGCTGCCCTGGTTGATGAACTGCCTCGCGGCAGCACGAGCATATGGCCTCGATATCCTCGACGGCGTTTACAACGATATCGGCGATGCGGCGGGCTTTGCCGCGGAATGCCGTCAGGCGCGTGATCTCGGCTTCGATGGCAAGACGCTCATTCATCCGCGCCAGATCGAGCCGTGCAATGAGGCCTTTTCTCCGGCTGCGGAAGAGGTCGATGCCGCGCGCAAGATCATCGCCGCGTTCGATCTGCCGGAAAACGAAAATAAGGGCGTGCTGCAGGTCGACGGCCGGATGATCGAGCGTCTGCATGCCGAGATGGCGCGGCGTACGGTGGCGATCGCCGACGCGATCGCGAAAAGAAAACAGCCGGCGTAGGCAACGCTTCGTCGCGTAGCTCAATATGAGCGTCACAGGACTAGTGGTCAACTAGACAACTTCATGGGTGGCCGTTCGGCGCAACAGATGCGTCAGGCTGAACCCAAGTGGCGCTGCATCAAGAGCAAATAAAACGTTTTGTGAAATTTTCTTGAAACTCTCATAAAAAATTCGCGATGGCCGAGACCGAGCCTGTTGATGGGCTGGCTATCTTGCCACCGCAACATCCCACAATTAAAGTATGACCTAGCGCGGCACGGTAAGATGGCCGTGCCCCCTTCATGAGGGAGAGCTTGACCAATGGCAAAACCCGGCATTTTCAAGGACGCTGCGTTGCAGAACCGCGTGGCGGACTTTTCGTATCAAAATGAATCCCTCGCACAAATGATCGTCTACGCGTGGGCTGATCCAACTTTCAGAAGCCAGTTGTTGACTAACCCGCAGACTGCCAAGTCGGCGCTCGCGGATCGGGGCATCTATCTGAAGGCCCCATTCGTCATCACGGAAACTGATTACAATAATGGGTACCATATGCCTGACCCCGATGGAGTCGTGTTTGTGCTGCCCAACCAACCACGCACCGCGACGCCTCCGCAGGGGCAGACTCTTCTCGATACGGCCAAATTGCTGATGGCTTGTACGCCGAACGGAATCTAGCGCTGTTGCGATTTGGTTTGAGGCACGAGGCGGTGCCTCTCTGGCTTGAAGTGAGGTTGGTCCGGCGTGCCGGATTGCACCCTCAAGATTAATCGCGGGCGAGCACTCGGATGGAGGAATTTCGAAATGGCACAGTCGGTAACTGAGTGGGTCAATGTCACGGGCGATACTTCGATCATCGCTCGCGAGTCGGGAGAGGTTTGGTTTCACACGCGGAAGGGCGCGAAAGCGGACGTAGATCCGTTCGCGACACCGATGGCGGGGGCGGGTTCATCGGGCAGCGCGGTCGGGCTGCTCGACGGCGCCATAAATCTTGGATTTGCCGGAATTGAAAAGCGCCTCCCGGAGCCGACGCTTGCCGGTTATATCGTCGCCTTGGTCGGCGCCTATCACACATCTGTTCACACGCCTCGAAATCTCCGGCGCGCCGCCAAGCGCTTCGAGCAATTGGGGAGGCCCGAGGTCGCGGCCTATCTTGAGCTGCGCGCGCGCGAGGAGACCGGTCACGACCGGCTCGCGCTTAAAGATCTGCGCGCCTTGGGTGTGCCGGGCGAGCGACTCGTCGCCAGCTTCATGCCGGAGGGCATCGAGCCGCTCTGCAAGCGCTTCGACGACCTGTGCGCCGAGGAATATCCGATCGGCTGTATTGGTTATTCGTACTGCCTAGAGCGCATTGCCGCGCTCAAACAGGAGTCCGACATCGAAAAAGTGCGGGCGCTTTACCCGGATGGGGTCGATGCAACCCGCTTCCTCAGAAGTCACAGTTCGCTTGGAAGTGAGGCTTCCCACGTGGCGGAAACAATCGAGTTTGTCGCGTCCCTTCCTGCAAACGACCGTATCAGCGTCGTCCGGGAGACTTACCAATCGGCATTGATCATGGCGGAGGGATATAACCACGAGCTCCTCAAATCAGAGACCGAGATGCTCGCGGAGATGGAGCAGGCGATCGGAGAGCCGCTTCCGCTTATCGCCGGTTCAAGTCCTTCGCGGGGCGAGGAGCTCGACACTCGGCCGGCGGCATGAACCGGGTCAATTAGTGCAAAGCGGTCAGCAGATCGCGGGCACGCGTCAGGTCTGACGTCGCGGCTCCTTCTTTGAACCACCGGTAGATTGGCTCTATCAGGTCTCGTGCCTCTTTAATTCTTTCTTGCTGCCGCCAAAGCTTTGCGAGACTGATACCGGCTCGTAATTCCAATGACTTGGAATTTTGACGTCGTGCCACTTCAAGGGCTTTCTTAAGATATGATTCAGCTTCAGTAGTTTGCGATGGGTTGAGCACCAGAAGGAGCTCTGCTCTTTGCCGGAGCAACTCGGCTTCCCATGACCGACCTGTGGCATCGCTCATCTCACGCAATGTTTGCTCCACGATTGAGATCGCGGTTTCATTATCGCCGGATTGAGCGTGTACGTCAGCCAACCAGCAATGCATCATCGGAAGCATGAACCCGACGCCGGTACGGCGTCCCTCGGCAATTCCCATCTGTATCTGAGTCACAGCTTCGTGAAGCTGGCCAAGCTCGCCAAGTGCGCGACCTCGCGAAATGGTGGACAGAAGGACGTACAAGGAGAACCGTTGCTCGCGCGACATCTCCAGACTTCGTTCGGCACTCTCAAGCGAGCGGGTCGGATCGCCGCGCAGAAGATGGACAACGGACGTCATGTAATGGGCAAATGCGATGCTGTAGGGCTGCGCGAGATTCTGTGCGAGCGTAAGGGCTTCCGTAACGCGAGCTAGCGATTGGTCTGGATAACCAAGAAACCACAAATCCCAAGATAGCAGTAATAGCGAAGCTACCTGCGGTTCCACCATGTAAAGGAGGTTGACCGGTTGTCGTCCCGCACTGTTCGAAAGCGCGATTGACTCCTCGAAGTGCCGCCTCGACTTTTGAAACTCGCCGATAGTCAACAGCGTGCTTCCCATAACCCGATGAGCCACCATCGATAGAATGCTATCGGACGATTCTTGCGACCTTGCTTGGAACTCATTGGCCATGGCGAGCGCTTCTTCATTTTGGCCGCCCATCCACGAATGTCCCCAAAGCCCGAAGAGCGCTTGGAAATACTCGGGCCGGCTGTCAAGTTCGAGGCACAAAGTGCGCGCCCGCGCAAAGGCTTCGCGAGTTTCTGCGGCGGCATAGCCTTGCACGGCGATGAGGGGGATGCCCAGCGCCAGCTGAATTTCGATCTCTTCCTTGTTCCGTTCCGGCGTATCCGGCAGCGCCCTTAACACCTGCAGGGCGTTTCGAAAATGACCAATAGCTTCGACGTTGGCTGAATGGGCAAGCGCGCGCCGACCCGATTCACGCCAATAACCAATAGCCAATTGGTGATTTCCTGCCTGGCTATAGTGATAGGCCAGAATCTCAGGTCTATTTTCGACGACCTCGTGAAAATGTTTCTCCAATACTACGGCGATATCCGCGTGAATTTCCTGTCTTTTCCCTCGGAGCAGAGAGTTGTAGACCGCATCGCGCAATAACACATGTTTGAAGGCAAAACGCACCGAAGGGGAGACGCCGGTCCGATAGATGACGTCGGCGTCTTCAAGTTGCGAGAGCGCCGAGCGGAGATCGGTCTCGTCAGTTCGAGATGCAGCGGTCAAAAGATCGTAGGAGAACTCCCGACCAATTACCGCGGCGATTTGCGCGAGTTTACGACCATGCGCAACGCGATCGAGCCGCTCCATTAATGCATCGTGCAGCGTCTCGGGAACTTTGGCAGTTTCAAGCACTGTCGGATGATCATAATCGTTCTTCTGCTGTCTATTCTGTCGCGGCGTACTGATTATGCTTGTTGTGAGCTCCTCGATGAACAGCGGTACGCCGTCCGCCTTCTCGATGATCTGATCGAAAATTTGTTGGGAGAGGCTACCTTCCCGCAAAAGCTCTTTAATCATCCTTGTCACTTCGCTGCGTGATAACCGCGTAAGCGAGTGCAGGGTTACGTTAGGATGAGTCGACCAGGTGTGACGAAACTCAGGTCGGTACGAAACCACAAGCATGATACGGGCGCGGTCAATTCGGCTGATCGCCAGCTCAAGCAGCTCAAGCGTAGATGGGTCTATCCAATGCACATCCTCGAAGATGCACAGCGTCGGGCGCTGGGCAGAGCAAGATAAGATCATCTCCAGAATCTTATCTAGCGTTCTGTTCTTTATTTGCTGAGGCGTAAACGCGGACAGTCCGCTCTGATCTTCGATTGCAAAAGATAACAGACGGCCGATCAGAAAAGCGGATTCGACTGGATCGGCCATCAAGCCCGAAAGATATGCCTTCAACTTGGTGAATTTGTCCGCTTCGGGATCCCCAGCGTTTAGCTGTGCGGCCCACTCTATCTGCTCGATGACCGGGAAAAACGCGCTATGGCTATGATATGGAGAACACTGATAGTTCAATAAAAAGTACGGTTCGTTCTGGATGTTCGATTTCAGCTCGTGGATGAGTCTCGATTTTCCAACTCCCGGTATACCCGAAAGCAGTACGATTTGTCCGTCACCCTCTTTGATCTTTAGCCAGCGATCTAGCAGTAAGATCAGTTCGGTTGAACGACCGACAAGCGGGCTGAGGGCGTTCGCGTGCGCCGCCTCGAAACGGGTCGTCCTGTGTTTCGCGGAAAGAACGCTATAGACGCGAAGCGGCTTGCTCACGCCTTTGAGGTCTCGAAAGCCAAGATCTTGAAATTCAAAGGCTGCCGCTGCAAGTCGCTGCGTAGATTCCGACACAAGCAGAGTGTTGGGTGCGGCGAGCGTTTGCAGCCGTGCCGCAATGTTCGGCGTCTCGCCGACCGCCTCCATCCAGCCTCCCGGGCCACCGCTCTGGCCGACCACGACTCGACCGGAGCAAATGCCCACCCGCGAAGTCAGCGTAACCGCGCCAGGAATGTTGGTGATTTCAGAGAGAATTGCCAGAGCAGCATGCACTGCACGGACGGCATCGTCCTCATGCGCGCGCGGCCAACCGAAAAACGCCATTAGGCCATCGCCGGCGTAGTTCGCGACTTGGCCTTCGTATCTGGTAACCGCTGCGCCGCAAACATTTCGATACGCGTCGATCAGCGTCCGGAGATCTTCCGGATCCAATTTTTCCGAAAGTTCGGTAGACCCCACCAGATCACAGAACATGACTGTGATCTGCCGGACTTCAGGTTCGCGATTTTCCGGCGGGGAAAGTAAAGCCGCGCCGGCATTTGAAGCCGCGCTGATCGCAGCTCTCGGCTGCCGGGCTAGGGTCAAATCCTGGATGGCCTTAAGCAATTTCTTGCGGTGACCTAAAGAAACCCCAAGGTTTTTGAGATCATTTTCGGTCAAATCTGGAAGTACGGCGTATTCAATATGATTTTCGGCAAAGGTCTGGGCGTACTGACCCAGACCCTGTTCGCCCAACCACTCAGCCAAGTTTGTGCTTGTTCGCGGCATTGTTGAATGCGTTGCTGGCCACAAACCGAGGAGCGGCCAAGAGTCCCCATTATCCAAGAATAAAGGGCAAACCCAGATTCGGGCTCACTTAAGCGAAGAATAGCACAACAAGCGAAGTCTTTTGCGACGCCTACTTGTCGCGTCAGGAAAGGGTCCACCGCGAATGAACAACATCTAGATAATTGAAATAACTTTGAAAAGACGGCGTCCCAGCGAAGCCCACCGCTTATAGCGCGTTCCGCGCCGCGCAGCCACCATGCTCTAACTAACGCGCCGAAGTCCCTATGGCCAATGGACGCAAACGAGGGCTGTACACGCTAATTCTTCAATCGATAGCCGGTCTTGAAGAACCACCAGACGATCGCCATGCAGATCACGAGAAACGCGAGCGTCATCGCTACGCTGATCTGGATATGCACATCGGCGATATCGAAGAAGCTCCAGCGGAAGCCGCTGATCAAGTAAACGAGCGGATTGAACAGCGTGACTGTGCGCCAGAACGGCGGCAGCACGCTGGTCGAATAGAAGGTGCCGCCAAGGAACGTCAACGGCGTGATGATTAAGAGCGGCACGATCTGCAGCTTTTCGAAATTGTCGGCCCATAGCCCGAGAATGAATCCGAACAGGCTGAAGCCCACCGCAGTCAAGATCAGGAAAGTTACCATCCAAAACGGATGGGCGATATGGATCGGGACGAACAGCCATGATGTCCCAAGAATAATACTGCCGAGGATGATCGATTTGGTCGCTGCCGCGCCGACATAGCCGAGCACAATTTCGGCGGGAGATACCGGCGCGGAAAGGATTTCGTAGATCGTGCCGACGAAGCGCGGGAAATAGATGCCGAACGCCGCGTTGGTGACGCTTTGCGTCAACAGCATCAGCATGATCAGGCCGGGCACGATGAACGAGCCGTAGCCGACGCCTTCGATCTGCGTGATGCGCGAACCGATCGCCGCGCCGAACACGATGAAGTAGAGCGACGTCGAGATCACCGGCGAGACAATGCTTTGAAACAACGTACGTCCCGTCCGCGCCATTTCATACAAATAGATCGCCCGCACCGCATAGAGGTTCATCGCCGTTCCCCCACCAAGCCGACGAAAATGTCCTCAAGCGAGCTCTGCGTCGTGCGCAAATCGCTGAACCCAATTCCGGCACGTTGCAGGTCGGCCAGGAGCGCCGTGATCCGGGTGTGCTCGCCTTTGGTGTCGTAGGTGTAAGTCAGATCCTTGCCGCCGCCGCTCAGCGTCAGGCCATAGTTCGCCAGCGCGGCCGGCACGGCGGCGAGCGGGTCGCGCAGCTCGAGCGTCAATTGTTTTTTGCCGAGCTTGCGCATCAGCTCCGCCTTGTCTTCGACCAGGATGATCTCGCCGTGATTGATGACGCCGATGCGGTCGGCCATTTCTTCGGCTTCTTCGATGTAATGCGTAGTGAGAATGATGGTGACCCCAGATGCGCGCAGGGAGCGCACCAGCTGCCACATCTCTTTGCGCAGCTCGACGTCGACGCCCGCGGTCGGCTCGTCGAGAAACAGGATTTGCGGCTCGTGCGCCAGCGCCTTGGCAATCATCAGCCGGCGTTTCATGCCGCCGGACAGCATCCGGATCTTGTCGTTTCGTTTGTCCCACAGCGAAAGCTGCTTGAGCACCTTGACCACGTAGTCTGGATTGGCCGGCTTGCCGAACAGCCCGCGGGAAAAATGCAGGGTCGCCGGCGGTGTTTCAAAGGCGTCGGTCGTCAGTTCCTGCGGCACTAACCCGATCAGCGCGCGCGCGGCGCGATACTCGGAAATGATGTCGTGTCCGTCTACCTTCACCGTGCCCGACGACGGATTGACGATGCCGCAGATGATGCCGATGAGCGTCGTCTTGCCGGCGCCGTTTGGGCCGAGCAGCGCAAAGATCTCGCCGTGACAAATGTCCAGGCTAACGTCTTTGAGCGCCTGGAATCCGGAGGCGTAGGTTTTATCGAGATGTGAAACGGAAATGGCGGGGGTCATGGCTTGGCCGCTGTTCGGCTGATCTTCCTAGCGTGTTGCGAACCGCCGCGCCCAGCGAAACTCGCGGCGCGGCCATGCGTTAAGAGCGTAACGCATGTTCCGCACGTTCCTGTCCGAAACAAAGGAGGCTGGTATGTTCGAGATACGCCCAAACAACGGCATTTGCACGCAGATCACCACGGTGAAACTTTCCCCCGATAATCAGGATGAGGTGCTCAATCTTATGAAAGAGCGCGCGCATTTCATGGCGACGCAGCCGGGGTTCGTATCAGTTAATCTGCACCGCAGTAAGGACGGCAGCCATGTCGTCAATTACGTGCAGTGGACCAGTACCGACAAGCTCGCGGCGGCGCACCACTCTGCCGAGTTCCGCAAGAAGTGGCCGCGCTTTGGCGAATTGGTGAAAGAGGCCGATCCTTGCCTTTATGACGTGGTGCACGTCGAAGCGGCTTAAAGCGTGATTCCGAAAAGTGGAAACCGGTTTCCCGCCTGCGCGAAGCTCCGCCAAACCTTGGTCCGCCCATTTGACGCTTCGGCGGGCGAAGGGAGGTCAGGAAAGATCACGCTCAATAAAAAGCTGGGATGACGACTCAACTACATCTCATCGCGCTCTACATCCAGGGCCGAGCATCTTTTGCCTTGCGCTCGAAGCTCTCGATCTTGTCCTGCTTGCGCAGGGTCAGCCCGATTTCGTCGAGGCCATTTAACAGCGCGTGCTTGCGATGCGGCTCGATCTCGAATCTGACCATGCCGCCATCGGGACCGCGGATTTCCTGCTTTTCCAGATCGATGCTCAGCGTTGCATTGGCGCCGCGCTCGGCGTCGTCGAACAGTTTCTCCAGATCTTCCGGCGAAACTTGGATCGGCAGCACGCCATTCTTGAAGCAGTTGTTATAAAAAATGTCGCCGAACGACGTCGAAATCACGCAGGTGATGCCGAAATCCTTGAGCGCCCATGGCGCATGTTCGCGCGACGAGCCGCAGCCGAAATTGTCGCCGGCGACCAGGATCTTCGCCTTGCGATAGGCCGGCTTGTTGAGCACGAAATCCGGATTCTCGCTGCCGTCGTCACGGTAGCGCTTCTCGGAAAACAGGCCTTTGCCGAGCCCGGTGCGCTTGATCGTCTTGAGGTACTGTTTCGGGATGATCATGTCGGTGTCGACATTGATCATCTTTATGGGCGCGGCGACGCCTTCGAGCACCGTGAACTTTTCCATAGCGGGTCCTGTGTCGGGTCTATAACCGTTATCTGCTGCCAGCGGGGCGTTAATGAGGCTTCGGCCGGCGACGGTCAAGTCCGAGCGATCGGGCCTGCGGTCAAGTCTGCACCGTTGCTTGCTCGGGCAACTTGAATTTCGACTCGCGATCGAGCGTGCAAACCTGAATATGGTACTCCGTGTAATATTTCTCCCGCGCCAATTTCTGCGCTGCGCGGTGCTCAGGATTGGTCTGCCAGGCGCGTTGGCCTTCTTCATGCGCAAACTCGACGATAGCGACCCGCTCGCCATCATTGGCATAAAAATCCTTGTGCGAGATATAGCCGGGCATCGTCCGCGCCAATTCGTTCATGCGATTGGCCAGCGTGACATATTCCTCGCGCACACACGGTTTCAGGCGAGAGCGAAACACCGTCACGATCATGGTTTGCTCCTCGATCAGCTTTGTTTTTCCAATTTGGGCACGTCGCCGATTTTGGTAATCCAAGGCTGCGCCGAACGCCACCAGATTTGACGCTTTGGCACGAACTGTTCGCGCTGGCGCAAGATGCCGACGCGCAGCATGTAGAACGGCTGGACGCCGTCACCGACCGTGGTCGAATAGAGTGGCGATCCGCAATTGCCGCAAAAAGCCTGCACTCGCGGATTGCCGCTGTCTGCGGTCGTCTTCACATAAGTGCTCGGCTTGCCGGTGACCTTCAGCATTGCGCCTGGCACTTGGACCGACACGCGAAAGGCGGTGCCGGTCGCCGTCTGGCAGTCAGTGCAATGACAGATATTGGTCTTTTCGGGATCGACCTCGGCCTCTATTCTGATCACGCCGCAAGCGCACGCGCCATTCACCTTCATCGGATCACCTCCCTTGTTTGTTCGCCCGCTTCTTCGGTGACCGCCGATTCCTCGAGGGCTGCCATATCGGCGTCCGACAGGCCGAAATGATGGCCTATCTCATGCACCAGAACATGCTTGACGATAGCGCCAAGCGTCTCGTCGTGCTCGGCCCAATAATCGAGAATTGGGCGCCGGTAGAGCCAGACCATGTTCGGCATCTGGACGGCGGCGCTCTCGGAACGGAACGGCAGGCCGACGCCCTGGAACAGGCCAAGCAGGTCGAACTCGCTTTCCGCCTGCATCTCATCGAGCACGTCCTCGCTCGGAAAATCATCCACTCGAACGACGACGTCGGCGGCGAGGTCGCGAAACCGCCTCGGCAAATGCTTGAAGACGTCGCCGGCCAAGGCTTCAAGTTCGGCCAGCGACGGCGCCTTGACGGGACGCCAAGCGATCGGATCGGATGCGAGATCGGCCATAATGGTAATGTAGCGTAGATCGTGCTTTACCGCTCGTAGCCGCGAAAGCGGGTACCCAGTTGCTGGATTCCCACTTGCGCGGGAATGAACGGAACAACGCAAAATTGGCTGGCTGATGAAATTAAAAATAGTAAACCTATTGCCTTTCGTCGCACTGCTCGCCGTCGCGACGCCGTCAGCGCACGCACAACAGACCTCGCCGATCGCGGAGCCGAGCTTAACGACGCCTCCGGCTCCGCTGCATGCCCGGCGCCGCATCCTGATCAATCCGCGGCCGTTGCTCTATCGCCGCTGCGTCGACTGGTACGAACTGCAACACCGGCCGAGTGGCACGGTGCTTTATCCGCAGATGCGGTGCTGGTGGGTGCGGGGGTAAACCGTCGGCATCGCCGGGTTTATCCCGGCGATTTCGCGTATGCAGGCAATGCTGTGCCAAGTTGATCGAGATGGCGGGGCGTAGACGACGCCGTTCTGCGAACGGCTATGCCCGGCCAAGCCCGAGCCATGACACAGCGTCAATTCCACTCCCGCACGTCGACGAAGTGTCCGGCGACGGCGGCGGCGGCGGCCATGGCCGGCGACACCAGATGGGTGCGGCCTTTGTAGCCCTGTCGACCCTCGAAATTGCGATTCGAGGTTGAGGCGCAACGCTCGCCGGGCGCGAGCTTGTCGGGATTCATGGCAAGGCACATCGAGCAGCCCGGCTCGCGCCATTCGAATCCGGCTTTGACGAAAACCTTGTCGAGGCCTTCGGATTCGGCCTGCGCTTTGACCAGGCCCGAACCCGGCACGATCATGCCTTTGACATTGGCATTGACCTGCTTGCCATCGACCACTTTGGCGACTTCGCGCAAATCTTCGATCCGTGCATTGGTGCAGGAGCCGATGAACACGCGATCGATGGCGATCTCGGTGATCTTCTCGCCGCCGTTGAGCCCCATATATTTGAGCGCGCGATCGACCGCTTCGCGCTTGTTCTCGTCGGCGATATCGGCGAGGCGCGGCACGCGGCCGGTGACTGAGGTCACCTGCTCGGGGCTGGTGCCCCAGGTGACGAGCGGCGGCAGCTTTGCGGCGTCGAGCCTGATCTCGCGGTCGAAATGGGCGCCATCGTCGCAGCGCAGCGTTTGCCAGTAGCGCACGGCCGCATCCCAATCTTCGCCTTTCGGCGCCTTGGGACGATCTTTCAGATAGGCATAGGTCTTTTCGTCGGGCGCGATGAAGCCGGCCTTGGCTCCAGCCTCGACCGACATGTTGCACACCGTCATACGCCCTTCCATCGACAGTGCACCGATCGCCTCGCCGGCATATTCCAGCGCGTAGCCGGTGCCCCCGGCGGTGCCGATCTCGCCGATGATGGCGAGGATGATGTCTTTGGCGGTGACGCCGCGCGGCAGCTTGCCGTCGACGGCCGCGCGCATGTTCTTTGATTTGGTCTGAATCAGCGTCTGCGTCGCCAGCACGTGCTCGACTTCCGAGGTGCCGATGCCATAGGCGAGCGCGCCAAAGGCGCCATTGGTGGCGGTGTGGCTGTCACCGCAGACCAGGGTCACGCCAGGCAGCGTGAAGCCCTGCTCCGGACCGATGATGTGGACGATGCCCTGGCGCTTGTCGAACTCGTCGTAATATTCAAGGCCGAAGAATTTTGCGTTGTCGGCGAGAAACGCGATCTGCGCCGCGCTTTCCGGATCGGGATTGGGCAGCGTGCGGTCGGTGGTCGGGATATTGTGATCCACCACCAACAGCGTCTTGTCCGGCGCGTGCACCTTGCGCCCCAACAGGCGCAGGCCTTCGAACGCCTGCGGGCTCGTGACCTCGTGAACGATGTGGCGGTCGACATAGATCAGGCAGGCGCCGTCGGTCGCCTCTTCGATCAGATGATCGTCCCAGATCTTGTCGTACAGCGTGCGGGGCTTGGACATTTTTAGAGACTCACGACATTCCACCGCCGAGATCACTAAGAAGACGCGTCATTCGCGTCGGCGGGTGAATTACTTCGCCCCCTTGTTCTTCGCGCGTACTTCCTTGGCGCGAGGTTCCTTGGCGGTCGCTTCCTTGCTGCCCACTTCCTTGCCGCCGGCTTCCTTGGCGCTGCTGTCTTTGGCGGCTACTTCCGCGCCGCCGGTCTCGTCCACCGCGTAATCCTGGCGCTCGATGATGCGCGCCGACTTGCCGCGCCGACCGCGCAAATAATACAGCTTGGCGCGGCGCACCTTGCCGCGGCGAACCACCTCGATCGAATCGATCATCGGCGAATAGAGCGGGAACACCCGCTCGACGCCTTCGCCGTAGGAAATTTTGCGCACGGTGAAGTTCTCGTTCAGTCCGGAGCCGGCGCGGCCGATGCACACACCTTCATAGGCCTGCACGCGGGCGCGCTCGCCCTCGACGATCTTGACGTTGACGATCAGCGTATCGCCCGGCTGGAAATCCGGGGTCTGCTTGCCGGCGGACAACTTCGCCATCTGTTCTTTTTCGATTTGTTTGAGCAAGTTCATGGCGAATTCTCCATCGGCTGCGCAGGCTTGGCGCCGTTCCGACCGGGGGCTAAACGGGTTGGCGCAGTTTCTACGCTAGTGCGCCGGTTTTGTCACCTGACCGTCAGCTGCCGCGCGATCCGCCGCGGAAGCGCTGCAAAAAGGCGGTCCAGAGGTCGGGCCGCCGTTCGCGTGTCAGCCGCTCGGCCGCGGCGCGGCGCCAAGCGGCAATTTTGGCGTGATCGCCCGAGAGCAGAACCTCGGGGATCGGCCGATCTTCCCAAAGCTGCGGCCGGGTATATTGCGGGTATTCGAGCAGCCCTTCGGCGAAGCTCTCCTCGGCGGCGGAATGCGGCGCGCCCATGACGCCCGGCAGCAGCCGCAGACAGGCGTCAATAAGCGCCATGGCCGCGATTTCGCCGCCCGAGAGCACATAATCGCCGATCGATACTTCTTCCAGGCTGCGCGCGGCGATCGCCCGCTCATCGACGCCCTCGAAGCGGCCGCAGATCAGGAGCGCGCCCGGCCCAGCGC
>JBASAH010000374.1:0-1978 GCA_049650505.1 Xanthobacteraceae bacterium | reverse complement strand
AGATAAAGCAGGATCGCGGTCGAGTCGAAGACGCGCGTTTCGGCCCCGCCCGGCCCGTCGGGATCGACGATCGCCGGCACCTTCCCGTTCGGGTTGATGGCCCGGAATTCGGCCGTGTGCTGCTGACCCTTCGCCGTATCGACCGGCACGATTTCGTAGGGCAGCCCCGTCTCTTCGAGAAACAGCGCGACTTTGGCGGGGTTCGGTGTCGGGTGATAATAAAAGCGGATCATCGTCGGTCCTTTCGTTAAAGCAAGTGTGTTCAGGCGGCCTTCGTCGCGTCGGAGCGCCGCGCGCGGAGCGCCACGACGATCGCGTCGGGCTCCAATCGTTCGCGATAGTCGAGTTCGATCTCGGCGAGCGCGATCTTGCGGTCGGGCGCGAGGACGTAGGTGGCGGGCAGCGGCAATTCCCAGCTGTTGTCGCCGTTGATGCCGGGCAGCGCCTTATTGTTCGACGTCAGGGCGGCGCGCAGTTCTTGGGGCAGCGAATAAACCAGGCGGAAAGACCGTGCAACTTGGGTGCCGACATCGCTCAGCACGTCGAAGCTGAGCCTGTTCGTCTCCGCTGTCGACATCGAGCCGTCGGGAAGTTGCGGCGAGATCGCGACGAGCTTGGCGCCGAGCGCCGTGATCTCGCCCAGCGCCTGCTGGTAGGCGCGAAGCTGGAGGTTGCAATAGGGGACACCAGCCGCTGCGGTCTAGAATTGAGCCGCCAAGCGGATGCTGACAATGGCTTTGCCGTTCTGGTGCGCGTGTTCTAAAATTTTACCGACCGATCATGAGGATGGCGGCACCGGCGTGCCGCTGGCGCGAGGAGGCCGATGGCGCGACCGAGAGAGTTCGACGAGACGACCGTGCTGGAGGCGGCGATGAACTGCTTCTGGGCGCAGGGTTTCGAGCAGACGTCGGTGCGCGATCTCGCCGAGCGGATGGGGATCACCGGCGCCAGCCTCTACAACGCCTTCGGTGACAAGCGGTCGTTGTATCGGCAGGCCTTCGTCCATTACCTCGCACAAACGGTGCGGGACCGCGTTGCCCGGCTGGAAAAGCTGCCGCCGGCTTTGGCGATCCGGACATTTTTTGACGAGATCATCGAGCGGTCGGTTGACGACGAGCAGCGCCGCGGCTGCATGCTGGTCAACGCCGCACTGGAATTGGCGCCCTACGACCCCGAATTCCAGCAACTTGTGGCGGAAGAGATGATCTTCATCGAGGCTTTCTTTCGCCGCTGTATCGAGGCGGGGCAGAAAGACGGTTCGATCGCAGACACCCGTCCCGCGGACGAACTCGCCAAGTTGCTATTGAGCGTGCTGCTCGGCATCCGTGTCCTGGCGCGCACGCGCCCGCAGCGCGAGGTGCTGGAAGGCGCAGCCAACGGAGTTTTGGCGCTCCTTAGCAAAGCACGCAAAAGCAAAGCACGCAAACCATTTTAGATTGATCGATCTAAAACACGTGATAAACTCCTCCGGAACGAGGCGAGCCATCGCCGCGAGCTGATGCGAGGAGAGCTCAGTGACCAGACTGACCGACTTGCCGCCCGACCAGGCCAAACGCCTAGCCGAGGTCGAATGCCCGGAATTTAAAACGCGGCCTTGGGTGACGGGCCCGGCGTTATCGCAGCGTCGCGTTGCGATTGTCTCGTCCGCCGGCCTCGTCGTACGTGGCGAGGACCCGTTCCGCGGCCGCGACCCGCATTATCACGCTATCCCCGCGACGACGCGGCCAGAAGACCTGCTGTGCAGCCACATCTCGATCAATTTCGACCGCACCGGGCTTCAGGAAGATTGGAACGTCGCCTTTCCGATCGACCGGTTGCTGGAGCTCGCGGCCGAGGGGACGATCGGGTCGATGGCCGATACCCACTATTCGTTCATGGGCGCGACCGACCCATTGCAGATGGAACCGCATGCGCGCGAACTCGCCGGCCGCCTAAAGCAGGACAAAGTCGATAGCGTCCTGCTCGCCCCCGTTTGACC
>JBASAH010000373.1:0-5502 GCA_049650505.1 Xanthobacteraceae bacterium | reverse complement strand
ATGTCACGGTAATTGCCGGCGACACCGCAGCGGCACCGCTCGGCCTCGGCGGCTTTGCCAGCCGGCAGACAGTCACGGCTGGCTCGTCGGTGAAGATTGCGGCAGACGCAGTCGCTGATAAAGCGCGCAAGCTCGCCAGCCATATGCTGGAAGTAGCGGAAGAGGACCTCGAAATCGTCAACGGTGAAGTCCGTGTCGTCGGCGCGCCGCAGCTTGCAGTCAAGCTTGGCGAATTGGCGCGCGTACTCAAGGGCGCGCCGGGTTATCCCTTTCCCAAGGATATCGAGCCGGGGCTCGAAGCCAGCGCGACTTTTCGTATCGATCAGCTCGCTTATTCCAACGCCTGCCACTGTGTTGAAGTGGAGGTCGACATTGAAACCGGGGGCGTGCGCATCTTGCGCTATATCGCCATACAGGATGCCGGCCGCCGCATCAATCCGATGATCGTCGAAGGTCAGGTGCACGGCGGCATCGCGCACGGCATCGGCAATGCAATCTTTGAATGGATGGGCTATGACGAGGCCGGTCAGCCTGTCACCACGACCTTTGCCGATTATCTCATGCCGGGCGCGAGAGACGTGCCGAAACTGGAAACGCTCTATAAGGAGTCGCCGTCGCCGCATAATCCACTTGGCGTCAAAGGGGTCGGCGAAGTGGGCGTCATTCCGGCCGCCGCGGCGATCGCATCGGCGATCGAGGATGCGCTTTCGCCGTTCGGCGTGCGCATCGCGCAAATGCCGATCACGCCGCCCAAGCTTGTCGAGCTGATCCGCAAGGCCAGGATCGGATCAAAAGGTGCGACAGGATAAACTTTTGACGCGTTCCATCTGGGAGAGCAAACTTGCTTCCGCTTGAGGAGAAGCTGATGACTCGGTTGAAATGTGCGACGCGCCTGCTGCTGTGGGCCACATTGTTGTTGCCGCTTCCTGCGCCAGTGCACGCCGAGACACCCTTTCCGTCGCGGCCCATCCACTTGATCATGCCCTATGCTCCGGGTGGCATCGTCGATTTTGCCGGCCGCGTGCTGGCACAGAAGCTTGGCGAGGTTTTGGGACAGCCGGTCGTGGCGGAGAACCGTCCAGGCGCCGGCGGCATCGTCGGGGTCGAATACGTCGCACATTCGGCGCCAGACGGCTACGATCTGGTCATCATGGATCCCGCATACGTCATCAATCCGACGCTGCAGAAGTCCATGCCCTACGACATTTTCAAGAACCTGGTGACGGTTTCGATCGTCAATTCCTCTCCCGAAGTTCTCGTGGTTGCGCCGCAGCTCGGTATCAAGACCTACGCCGAACTCGTTGCCTACGGCAAAGCCAATCCCGGCAAAGTCAACTATGCCTCGGCGGGCGTCGGCACGACGCCGCACCTTGCTGCCGCGATGTGGGCGCTGCGCAGCGGCATCGACGCGGTGCATGTGCCCTATAAGGGCGTTGGTCCGTCTTACGTCGATCTGATCGGCGGCAAAGTGCAAATGCTGTTTTCCAGCATTGCCGGCGCGCTGCCGTTCACCAGTAAGGGCAGCGTTACTGCGCTCGCCACCACCGGCAGCGAGCGCTCGCCAGTCTATCCCGATCTGCCGACCGTTTCAGAGGCGGGGCTGCCTGGCTACGTCGTCGATCTCTGGCTCGGCGTATACACGCCGGCAGCCGTACCCCCCGAACTGCTTGCTAAGCTCAACAGTGGCATCGCCAAAGCGCTCAAGGATGAGCAGCTTAAGGCATCGTTCGCGACGTTCGGCCTGACGCCGCGCGGCACGACGCTCGCCGAGGGCGCCGCCTTCACCAAATCCGAATACGAGAAATGGAAAAAGGTCATCGACGATGGCCACATCACGCTGGACTGATCGTAGGCCGCTGTTGCACCTATGCAGGTGATGAAAGCAACGTTTCGCTGAAAGACGAAGGACGATGAATTCTTCCGCCAATGCGTCGGCCAATCCTTGGCCGACGGAATTGCGCCTGCGCAAGGATCGCAAGACTTTGACCGTGGTGTTTGACGACGGAGAAACTTTCGATCTTCCGGCCGAATATTTGCGTGTGTGCAGTCCCAGCGCTGAGGTTCAGGGCCATTCGCCGAGCGAGCGGCGAACCGTTGGCGGAAAGCAGAATGTAGAAATTTTGGAAGTGCATCCAGTCGGCAATTATGCGGTGCGGCTGGTCTTCGACGATATGCACTCGACCGGAATTTTCAGCTGGGATTATCTGTTCGAGCTCGGCCGCAATCACGAGGATAATTGGCGCCGCTATCTTGCTGATCTTGCGGCCAAGAACCTATCCCGCGCCCCGCCAACCCACTGACAAGGCCTGGCATTGCAGCCGCGATCATCGCGATAACGGATGGTGGGCCGCGCGCAATCGGTCAGAACAACAATCTAAAGACACCGTTTACCATCCGCTTGGGCGCGGGGCCGTGAACTGGCGGCGCGTCAACGATCGGTCAACTTCAGCTTGGCATCATGGCAGCAGTGTCGGGGTGGGGCATTTTGATGGGGCGCCAACCGACATGAGAACGGCCTTAGTCCCTCTCCCTCGGGCTAAGGCCGTTCGTTTTTGAGCGACGTGCAGGAGCATTGAGATTGTCGCCCATCGGCGGCGTCGCTCCGAATTGAAATTTTTGCATCCATGGTTGACGGAACGTTTCGATGGGGCACCCCCGTCACTTCACGGCCGCAACGCCCGCCTCTGCGGCTTGATGATCTTGCAACGGGGTAGCGCCGCTCACACCGATCGCGCCGATGACTTTCCCGCCGACGACGATCGGCACGCCTCCGGCGGCCGGTACCACGCCAGGTAATCCCAATATGAACGTTTCACCCGACGAGACACGATCTTGATAAGCTTTCGTAGGCACCCGGAACGTGGCGGCCGTTTTGGCTTTCGCCTGCGCTATTTCGCTAGAAGAGTTGCCAGCGAGGTCGGCTTTCTCAAACGCAATAAGAGTGCCGCCGCCATCGACGACGGCGAAAACATGGTTCCAACCATTCTTCTTGCTTTCCGCTTGACCAGCGGCAATCGCCGCTCTTGCCTGCTCCAGCGTAATCGGCACGCCATAAGCCGGCGGCGGTGGTGGTGGCGAGGCTGGCTGCTGCTGCGCGTGAGCGACCGAACCAAATAGTAAAGCGGCGCCTAGCGCCGCGGTGACCAATGACAAACGACCCATGTTTTCCTCCCGTCGTTATATTTTCACTTGCGATATTAAAGACCTCGTCGGTTGCCGCCTAGTGGGGACGCGCCGTCCTAGTGAGATCGGCTGCGATTTGGCATCCGAAAGCGTCGACCACTATCGCGCTTGACCACGCGCGCAGTTACTGGTCCCTTTAGGCGAAAGAAACCACTGGGAGGAAATTATGTTTCGCATCCGCGACCTGTTAGCAGTTGCCGCACTTGCTGTTGCCTCGGTTTACGCCGCGCCCGCACCAGCTGAGACCATCGTCGACGAGTGGGCCAACATAAAGGTGCCGGCGCCGCCTGAACTCAAGCCAGTTACGCTCGAACCCAAGACCACTGCGCTTTTGGTCATGGACCTCATCAAACAAGCCTGTAACGAGAATGCACGTCCACGCTGCATCGCTTCCATTCCCAAAGTCGCTAAACTACTCGCCGCGGCACGCGCCAGCGGCGTCACTGTGATCTATACCATCTTTCCCAGTCCCAGACCGGACATTCCGGCTCCGGTCATCGGCGATACGCTTCCTCAGGTCGCGCCCAAAGGTGACGAGCCTGTCATCACCTCGTTTGTCGACAAATTTATTCTCGGCAACAAGGATACGGGCCTTGAGAAGATGTTGAAGGATAAAGGGATCACCTCAGTCGTCGCCGTCGGCACTGCTACAAATGGGGCTGTGCTTTACACCTCCAGCGCGGCCGCGTTGCGCGGCTTTAACGTGATCGTGCCGGTGGATGGGATGTCGGGCACCGGCCAGATCGTCTATGACGAACAAGCCGTCGCTTACACCTTGACGCACGCCCCCATACTGTCGCCGAAGATAACGCTCACCAGCGTCGATATGATCAAATTCTAAGCGCACAAGATTGCGCTTCACCTTGCTTCCATCACTGTCTACGAGGGCGGCACAAAATGCCGCCCTCGTAGCGTCATAGAATCGGTTATCAAGATTGGGTTGACGGGAAACATTCGGTGTCGGATGGGGACAGCAATATCGTGACTGCTCGGATCTGTAGCTGGCGGCGCTATTTGCGCGCCGCGGTACTTACGGGTTCGCTCGCGGCGCTCTGGATTTCCCCTGCCGCGAGCCAAACCGCTCAGCCGGACCTTGCGCCTGCGCCAACTGCTGCGATGCCTCAGTACCGCCGCGCGTTGGAGGAGTACAGCAAGGCTTGGCAAAGCTATGCCGCGGCAGCAAGCGCGTACTGGAATTTGGTTTCTGAAAGGCGGCAATTACGCAATGGCAAACGCGCGCGCGGCGAGCCGCTGTCGATCTCTGACTACGTCCTCGCCCAGCCGCCGGTCTATACCGGACCGCCAAAGCCGGTAAACCCGCTAAAACCCGAAGCCCGCCCGCGTCCGGCCTATGTGCCGGTCGTCGCCGATTTTCTGGCTGCGGCCCACCAAGAGTTCAAGTTTGCGCCACGACTGCCGCAGAGCGAGATCGAGTTCAAGCGCGCTTATGCCAAAGTGGCGCTCGCCGCGGGATTGACCAGAGATCAGATCGTTCGAATTTATGGATTCGAGGCAAGTGGAAACGGAAGTTACGACGTCGAAGCGGGGCTCGAATACAACAAGCATGGCCGCGCGATCACGACCGCGCTCGGGTACAACCAATTGCTGGCGACCAATTCGGTAGAAATCCTGGCGGAGAAGGGCAGCGAGTTCATTAAGGCATTAGAGGTCAAGGTCGCCGCAATACCCGGCACTCCGCAACAGGCGCTCGATGGCAAGATCGAGGTGTTGCGAAGGATGGTCGCATTTGCCCGCAGCGTCCCAGACGCATGGAACCAGCACGAGATTCTGGCGAACACGCCGAAGGGGCTGGGCGTACACGCGCTTAATCTCGATCTCGATATTGGGCCCATGCTGCAAACGCAAAAGCTTGTGGATTCGGTCGTGTTCGCGCGCAGGAAAGGATTCTCGAGAACCCTTAGCGCGGCCGAGCTCGAAATGTTGAATCTGACCGGAGACGGCAACGGCTTCGACATGGTGACCATGCCGTTGTCGTGGCGCGATCAGGTGCCTACAGCGAATTTCTTTCGCGCGAGCGGCTATGGCGACAATCCGGTAGCTCAACGCAACAATGTTGTCGCAAAGCTGATCGCTGCGACCGACTCGCGAATGGACGAAGAGATAAAAAAGTCGGGTGCGCGAGAGCTTGCCGCGCTATTGCAGTAATCTCATCCCCGGCATTGCGATGCTGCGCGGGGCCGTTACGATGCGCGCGGCGTAGGGACGGGGGCTATGAAGCGGCGGGAGTTCATCGCATGGCTCGGTGGCGGCGCGGCAGCTTTGCCGACGCTGTGGCCGCTTGGAGCACGTGGGCAAACG
>JBASAH010000372.1:0-3053 GCA_049650505.1 Xanthobacteraceae bacterium | reverse complement strand
AATCGTCGGGATCGGCAGCGTAGTCCAACACCGCCTCGATGCGCTGCCGGACGCGACGCGCGGTTTCCGCCTTCTCGACCCAAATCGAGCGCAGCAGGGCGGCGATGTGTGCGGCTGTGATCGCGGTCGCCGGAAGGTCGCCGACCACAGGGAAGGCGTAGGTTTCCAGGGTGGCGCGCCATTGCGCCCGGTGCTTCGGGTTGCGCCACTCGCCTTCGTGCGCCGCGATGAATTGATCGGCGCGGACACGAAATGGAATGGCCTTGGCACTGGCGACACGCTTGGCTTCGTCCGCAGCCTTCCGCTCCGCCAGCGGATCGATCTTCTTAGAAACGTGATTGACGCGAAGTTCCTCGACGCGCTTGCGGGCTTGCGCCAGCGTCACGTCGCGCGCGGAACCCAAGCCCATGAACCGCTCTTTGCGGCAAACAGTGAAGCGGTAAATCCAACTCTTCGCGTCGGGGCCTGCTACTTGCAGATAGAGGCCGGGGGCGAAGCGGTATTTGCCCGGCGCGGTGAGCGCGGCGACATCGGCCTGCCTGAGCGGGCCTTCGCCATTTCCCCTTTTTCCCGAAGCCCGGATTGAAGGCTGTTGCATTGAAATCGTCCGCCGAACCACCGTGAAAACCCCCGACACTATGGCGGACGCCTGTGGACGTTGCAAGACCGCGGCGGACGGTTAAGGCCCGTCAATGCTGGATTTCGGTGTTTGCTGATGTCCGGCTAGGTTCGCTAAAGTCCGGCCCTGGCGGAGGGAGTGGGATTCGAACCCACGATACGGTTTCCCGTATACACGCTTTCCAAGCGTGCGCCTTAAGCCACTCGGCCATCCCTCCGGCAATGCAAACCAGCATGAAACCAGCATGGAAAATCGGAAAAGCAATATAGCGGCGGGGTTCCGCGTTACAACCCGGCGCGTCATGCGCTGCGGCGCTGCAACAGAGTCGGGTCGCGGTCGTTTGTCAGCCCACTCTACGTCACTGCCAGTGATGAAAGCGGCCTGCAGCAAAGCCCGGCGCGGAACCAATCCGAACGCTTTTCGTTATTTCGGCAGACCGCAAAGAGGTGAAGCAGGAGGATGTCATGGGTCGTGGGCTATTGTTATGGCTCCTCGGTATTCCGATCCCGATCATTATTTTGATATGGGTGCTTGGCGGCCTTCACGGCTGATACTGCCAAGCGGAAGTGCGTAGTAGCGTGTGAAGGCCCGGCGTAAGCCGGGCCTTCTCTTTTGCGCGCTTTTAGACGCTTCCGCCGCTATGAACGTTATCCTACATTGGCCGCATGACTGCACCGAAAATGACCGTACCGAAAATTACCGCACCCAAAGACGATTATCTGATCCGCCCCGATCCGCACGACCCGCGGCTGACGGAACGCGTGAGCGGCGTCGATCAGACCGGCGCCCCGATCGAAACCTCGGTGACGGTCGAGCGCGCGCTGACGATCTTTCTTAATTCCCAGGAGATCGTCACCGCCATGACCATCAACGATCATCCCGAATATCTCGCGATCGGCTATCTCCTCAACCAAAATATGCTCAAGCCCAACGATGTTGTCACTTCGGTCGACTACGACGAGGACCTCGCGGTCGTCGTGGTGCGCACCAAGCGCAAGACCAATTACGAGAAGAAGCTGAAGAAAAAAGTGCAGACCTCCGGCTGCGCGCAAGGCACCGTGTTCGGCGACCTCATGGAGGCGCTGGAGAATGTCAGGCTGCCGCCGGCCGAACTGCGCACCTCGTGGCTCTATGCGCTCACCAACAAGATCAACACCACGCCCTCGCTCTATCTCGAAGCCGGCGCGATCCACGGCTGCGTGCTTGCCGTAGAGGACCGGCCGCTTGTGTATATGGAGGATGTCGGCCGGCATAACGCGGTCGACAAGATCGCCGGCTGGATGTTCAAGCATCGCGTGCCGGCGGCCGACAAGATCTTCTACACCACCGGGCGGCTGACTTCGGAAATGGTGATCAAGACTGTGCGCATGGGCATCCCGATCCTGATCTCGCGCTCCGGCTTCACGGCCTGGGGCGTCGAGCTTGCGCGCAAGGCAAACCTGACGCTGATCGGCCGCGCCCGCGGCAAGCGGTTCATTGCGCTGTCGGGCGAGGATCGCATCGTGTTCGATCAGGACCTCGCTTATGTCGCCGAAGAAAGCGCCAAGCATCGGCGTAAAGCGGCAGTGCACGATGAATGATGGCGTCCGCTTTTCGCCCTCCCCTAAAGGGGAAGGTGAAGACGATCACTTGCTGTGACCTATCCCTCCACTCTCGGCCTGGTGCTCGCCGGCGGCCTGGCGCGCCGCATGGGCGGCGGCGACAAGGCACGCATCACGATCGGCGGCGTCACCATCTTGCAGCGGGTGCTCGCTTGCATCACGCCGCAATGCGCGCGCCTTGTGATCAACGCCAACGGCGACCCGGCCCGCTTTGCCGATACCCGTCTGACGGTCGTGGCCGATAGCGTGCCGAATTTTGCCGGCCCGCTTGCCGGCATTCTCGCCGGCCTCGATTGGGCGGCGGCGCATGCGGCAGAATGCGAATGGATGGCAAGCGTACCGGGCGACTGCCCGTTCCTGCCGCCCGATCTGGTGGCGCGATTGCACGCGGCGCGCAGCGCTGCGGGTACCCCGCTCGCCTGCGCCCGCTCGGGCGAATGGCGGCACCCGGTTGTCGGGCTCTGGCCGGTCGCGCTGCGCGAAGATTTACGCCGCGCGCTCGTCGCCGAAGGCCTGCGCAAGATCGAAATCTGGACCGCGCGGCACGGCGTCGCGGTTGCCGATTGGACTGCCGCGCCGGTCGATCCGTTCTTCAATGTCAACACGCCGCAGGATGCCGCGCAGGCGCAAATGCTCGCAACGCAATATTCGCGGTCCTAGCCGAGCAAGGACGCGTAGGAGAGAAAACCGATCATCGCGCCCGGCTCGACATTGGTGACGTCCTCGCCGAGCTCGGCCAATCCGTCGGTTTCGGTCAGCGAGGTGAGCACGCCGGCGCCGTCCTGCGGATATTTGACCGCCTCGATTACGCCGTCGGCGGCGGCGCGCAGGGC
>JBASAH010000371.1:0-4193 GCA_049650505.1 Xanthobacteraceae bacterium | reverse complement strand
ACAAACGCCTGCGGACAATGGCCGCGGCGGTGCGAAGCGGCGCATCCGCCTCGCGCTCGCTTCGGTCGGCTATGCCGATGGCTATCCGCGGCCGGCCAGCGTTCCCAGCCGCCAATTACAGGTTCTGATCGGCGGCCATCGCTGCCCAGTCGCGGTGCCGCCGTCAATGGACCTGTTGCCGATTGACGTTACCGATTTACCCGACCGCAGCGCGGCGCGGTTTGGCGCGATGGTGACGCTGATCGGTGACGATATCGGCCTCGACGATCTCGCGCTCGCAAGCGGTACGGCCGGGCGCGAGATTCTGGCAAGGCTCGGCCGCCGCTTTCATCGCATCTACTACGCCACGTGAGACAAAACCTTCCAACACCAGTGTAACCAGAGGAGTACGGAATGTTTGGAAAGACCAAGGACGTCGTTCTGCCGGACGAGCTTCGATCACCGTCGCCGGTGCAGCGCTTGCAACGCTTCCCGGCAGCCGCGCCAGCAGCAGAACCGCAATCCGGAAACGAGATCTCGTCGATCAGCGCCGGCATGACGCTGACCGGCAAGATTACCGGTTCGGGAACGGTCAAAATTCTCGGCCGCGTGCAAGGCGAGCTACAGGCCTCGACGGTGCTGATCGCCGAAGGCGCCGAGGTCGAAGGTGACGTCATTGCCGAGGACTTGACGGTCGGCGGCCGCGTCAAGGGAACGATCCGCGCCAACCGCGTCAGGCTCAACAGTACCGCGAATGTCGAAGGCGACATCTTCCACCGCTCGCTGGCGATTGAGGAGAATGCGCGCTTCGAGGGGACCTCGCGGCGCGACGACAAAATCGCCGACACGCCGCGCGCGCCGTTTGTCCGCTCACAGCCTGCTTCTCACGTGCCAGTTGATTCCAGCCGCAAACTCAATGGCGCGCCGGAAAAAGAGGCCGAGGCCAGTCCGGCTATCGCCTGAGTGGTAATTCGTCATTGCGCGCTAAGGTCCGGCCCGAAGTGGCCGGCCCGATGACAGGCTCCGGCAAGCAATCCAGCGCTCCCTCCCTAACCCTCCCCCGCTTGCGGGGGAGGTAAGGGTGGGGGAATTGCTTCGTCGGTTACGCTTCTCGCAATGACGGATAGTGTCGGTTCAACTCAGACGTGGGAGTGGATGCGCGAGTAAAAACGCGCGCGTAGCGGCGCGCGCTCGCGCTTACGGATCGAGCTCGGTGTCCCAGTAGAGATAATCGAGCCAGCTGTCGTGCAGATAATTCGGCGGGAACAGCCGGCCGTTGCGGTGCAAGTGCTGCACCGAAGGTTGGAACGGCCGCTGCGACGGCCACATCTTGGATTCTTCGGGCGTCATATTGCCCTTGCGCAGATTGCACGGCGAGCACGCGGCCACGACGTTGTTCCAGGTCGTGTGTCCACCGCGCGAACGCGGTAAGAGATGATCGAAGGTGAGGTCGTCGCGCTCCCCGCAATATTGGCAAGAGAAACGGTCGCGCAGAAAGACGTTAAACCGCGTGAAAGCCGGATGGGTCGAGGGTTTGACGAAGGTCTTGAGCGAGACGACGCTGGGCAGCTTCATCTCCAAGCTCGGGCTGCGCACTGCCCGATCGTAATTAGCGACAATATTGACCCGTTCGAGAAAGACCGCCTTGATCGCGTCCTGCCACGACCACAGCGACAGCGGGTAATAGCTCAGCGGCCGGAAATCCGCGTTCAATACCAGAGCCGGCCAGCCGGTTTGCGATACGTGAGCGTTCAAGATGACGCTCCCACCTCGACTCAAATGCCGCCCGTGCGGCGTTGGGCGCTAGTTTATAGGCAGGCGTGACGGGATTGTGAAGCCGCTCCGGGGTTGCTAATCCGGCCCATGTCCCGACGTCCCGCCGCTGCCGGAGGCCGTGCTTGCGCTACGACGACAACTTGACGGCCGAACGCAACACTTTTGTCACCCATCTCGAATGCGCAGGCACCGGAGAGCGCCATGCCGCCGACGCAATTCACAATCTATCCCGCGCCGGCAAGCCGCTTCTGGTCCGCTACGATCTCGACGGTGTCCGCAAGACGCTGAGCAAAGACGTGCTGGCGCGCCGCGCACCGGACCTCTGGCGCTATCGCGAACTGTTGCCGGTTCGCCGCGTCGACGACATCGTCAGCCTGGGCGAAGCGATGACGCCGATCGTGCCGTTGCCCAAGCTTGCGAGGGGGCTTCGCGGCGGCGAGCTTCTGGTGAAGGACGAAGGCCGCTTGCCGACCGGCTCGTTCAAGGCGCGCGGGCTGGTCATGGCGGTGTCGATGGCGAAGGCGCTCGGCATCAAGCACATGGCGATGCCGACTAATGGCAATGCCGGCGCGGCGCTCGCCGCCTATGCCAGCCATGCGGGCATCAAGACGACGATCTTCTGTCCCGAAGACACGCCGGAAGTAAACGTCAGCGAGATCGGGCTGCAAGGCGCCGCAGTGTTTCGCGTCAACGGCTTGATCGACGACTGCTGCAAGATCGTCGCCGAGGGCAAGACCAAAGTCGGCTGGTTCGACGTCTCTACGCTCAAGGAGCCGTATCGGATCGAAGGCAAGAAGACGATGGGCTTAGAGCTTGCCGAGCAGCTCGGTTGGTCGGTGCCCGACGTCATTTTCTATCCGACCGGCGGCGGCACCGGATTGATCGGCATGTGGAAGGCATTCGCCGAACTGGAAGCGATCGGCTTCATCGGCGCCAAACGTCCGCGCATGGTGGCGGTGCAAGCATCCGGCTGCGCGCCCATGGTGCGTGCCTATGAAGCCGGCATCGAACACGCGACGCGTTGGGAGAATGCGCACACCATCGCCTCGGGCATTCGCGTGCCGCAGGCGATCGGCGATTTTTTGATCCTGCGCGCGGTGCGCGAGAGTGGCGGCTTTGCCATTGCGGTCGCCGATCAAGCAATCACGCAAGCGCTAGACGAGGTCGCGCGCGAGGAAGGCTTCTTGATGTGCCCGGAAGGCGCGGCAACCTACGCGGCTTATAAACAAAGTCTCGCCGACGGCCGCGTCAAGCCGAGCGAACAGGCGGTGCTGTTCAATTGCGCCACAGGTCTTAAATATCCCCTGCCGCCGATCCGCCACACGCTCGACCGCCACAAGCCGATCGATTTTTCGATGTTTTGAAGCGGTGGCGATGGGCGCGGTTTTCGGCCGTCTCTATTCGTCATTGCCGGACTTGATCCGGCAATCCGTGCTGACGAGCACCTCCTAGACAGGACTCGGTCGTCGCTGACCGGGACTCTATCGCGTTCTAACGCTCAGCCGGGTCATAGGCGAGCGAAGCGACGCCGTCGTTCTTTCGAACAGCTATGTCCGGTGGTGACAAGTAAAAATCACCGCCTTCCCGCAAAGCGCCGCGCCAGAAATTCGCCGCCGTGACGCAAACCTTCGGCGTCGATGCCGTGGCCGACGCCGGTCGATAAATGCCATTCCACCGGCACTTCGAGGGCGGCCAATCCCTGCGCCGCCTGAAATAAAGCCTGCACCGGGATCAGGTCGTCGCTCTCGCCATGGACTAAGAGGATCGGCGGCCGCGATTTGATTTCGGCGGCGAAGGCGTCGGCGTTGAGCTCGGGCGGCAGAACCAGTAGTCCCGAATAACCAACGATCGCCGCGGGCGCCACAGGCCGGCGCAACCCTATGTGCAGCGCCATCATAGTGCCCTGGCTGAAGCCTACCAACGCTAGCGCCGATGGCGGCAGTTTGTGCCGGGCGAATTCGGCCTCCAGAAAGCGTTCGAGCGCCGGCGCGGCCTTGTTGACGCCAATCCAGCGTTCGTTCGGATCGCGGAAGGTCAGCGGAAACCATTGCCGGCCGACCGGCGCTTGGCCGCACGGCTCCGGCGCATGCGGGGAGACAAAGGCAGCTTGCGGCAAAACTTGCTGCCAAGCGCGGCCAATATCGATCAGGTCATTGCCGTCGGCGCCATAGCCATGCAGGAAGACGACGAGTTGCCGGGCGGGGCCGGAGCGTGGCGCCAGCCGCGGACCGTCAAGCTCAGCGGCCATTGCGGCCTCGTTTAGCCGGAAGTTTCGGCACGTTGGGGGCCCCCTCGCGCCCTTTGACGCCACGATAGTAAGTCCACAATACGCGCGCCGCCACTGCGCGCAGCGGCCGCCAGATTTCGGCGAGCGCGAGCATTTCCTTGGCGTTTGGACGCGCCGGCAACGCGAATGCGAGCCGCGCCGCCTCCTGCAG
>JBASAH010000370.1:0-2324 GCA_049650505.1 Xanthobacteraceae bacterium | reverse complement strand
ACCCCGGTCGCCGAGCCCATGGTGCTGGGCTCCGTCGGCGGAAAGGGTCTGGGTTTTTTTCTGGAAAGCCTTGCCGAGTTCGGGGCGCGCGCGACTTTCTTTGTGGAGACGCTGCAAACAGCCTATTTCGGGGACGAGCCAATGGGGGGGATCGCCCGCCGGATCGCGGCCGCGGGACACGATGTGCAGCTGCATCTGCATCCCCATGCTGGCTGCATCGAAAAGACCGAGGGGCCCAAGCCCACGCCGAATGCAATATGCCGCCGATCCGACGCTTGCCGCCGAGGAGCATGAAGCCTTCGCCCGGCGGGCGATAGATCGGCACCGCTATGCTCGAACCCAAAAGCTTCCTTTCAACCGCGCAAATTCGCTGCTGTACGCGCGGCACACGGGGCGTTGAGACGAGGACTTGAGGTCGCCGGCTCTTGGCTAAATACCTGACTTTGCTAGGATATTTTTGGTATGTCGCAGGGTTGTCGCACAGATTAGCGCGGCGACGTCGCCGCAGCGTGATTTTGCGGCTGTTTTTTAAACGGATTTGATGGTTCCAAATCTCTTCATTTCTGATCGCGTCGAGAACAGAGGGCGCCAGAGCCTCCAATCTGTTGCAGCGCGAGGGCGACACGCGGACAACCACCGAACTGGCGGTCTGAAAATTTCTTGGAGACAGAGAGCCATGGCCGTTCCGATCTCGGCACAGCCCCGCGATCGCGTTCAGTGTTCGGGTTCAGGCATTGAGTAGGAGAGTTCCCTCGACTGGCGGAGAGACGCTCTTGGCCGTTCCAGGGTTTATCGAAGATGGCTATTATTGCCATACCAAAGATATCGCTTCAGGCTTTCTCAATCCCCTGGAGCATGAAACATAATTCAATCCGATAACCATAGTCCATCATAAATCCACTCGACTACGCATCAGTCCCGCGAGCACTGGGATAGGTATGAAAGTTCTTTACACCGGGCGGCCACAATCCTAAATTATATTTCGAAGATTTTGCAGATGGTCTGCTCAAGGGTCCTTCAATGCCGCGCGCGAGTTGGAGTGGTTTTGTGCGCCTTTCTCTCGTGTCTTGCCCGATTTATCTCTCGCCGGCGACCGCGCGCACGAAATCCATTCGCTTGCACCAGGTGTGGCGGCCGGCTGCCGCTAAGGAGCCCGACGCGGACGAGCCGGCTCCAGATCGAGGCGGGCAGGTTGCCTCTGGGCCAAGACCGCAGCTAGTGGATCCGGGAGCGATCAAAGGAGCTGATCAACTCGGCACAGCCACCCGGATCGGATTGCGCCCCCACGACCTAAGGACGGGTGAGGAGATCGCGAAGTCAGAAGTCGTCAAAGGATACGAATACGACCGCGGCCAATTCATCACGTTCACCGCCGAGGAGCTGAAGGCGCTCGATATCGAGAGCTCGAAGGTTGTCGATCTGGAGACCTTCGTGCCGCGTGGCGACATCGATGCTGTCTATTTCGACAGTCCGTATTACCTCTACCCCGACGGTCCGATCGCGGTGGAAGCGCTAAGGGTGATCGGTGTGGCAATGGCGGAAGCCGGTGCCGCCGGGATCGGCCGTCTGACACTCAGCCGGCGCGAGCGGATGGTCATGGTCGAGCCGCGCGGGACCGGGATGGCGCTATTCACGTTGCGCGCCGCCGACGAGGTCCGGCCAGCACAATTCGCCAGCGCGGAGGGCGACCTCGATGCCGAGATGGTCGCGATCGCCCGCGCGATCATCAGACAGCGCACGGGGAAATTCGACCCGAGCACGTACCGCGACCGCTATCAAGAGGCGTTACGGGGGCTGATCGAAGCCAAGCTGAGAGGGTTGCCGATCAAACCCCGAGAGGGGATCGCGCCGCCACCGGTGATCGATCTGATGGCGGCGCTGAAACGCAGTCTCGCACAGGAAACGCCTGTCACCGGCGGCGCGACAGCCAAAGAAAGGCGAGCCAAACCGGCAGCCGATCGGCGCCAGCGCTCATTGCTTCTGCCCGTAGCCGGCGGCCGAAAAAGGAAGGACGAGACCGCGACCGAGCCGGCCGCCGTCGCTGTGAGGTCGCGGAAGAAGGCGTGAACGTTGCGATAAGCAACTTTAGCGAGACAGATCAGGGCTGGCTCTGTTGAGCGCCCGCAGGCTTTTGGGGCGCATCGAGCACTACGAGCTTGCGCTTGGCCCGGTACGCCTTGTCGCGTGAGCTTTGGTCATCCTGGAGCAGCTTGATTCTTTCTACGCCGCTGGTCTTCCTGCCACTCCACCGAGCCGGGCGCATAGTTCGGCTTTGGTATCTCATCCTCCGGAACGGGCCTTGGCGGATCGGCGCGCCGCACCAC
>JBASAH010000369.1:0-7082 GCA_049650505.1 Xanthobacteraceae bacterium | reverse complement strand
AGTCAAAGCCGCCGGCGATATCGGCACCACGATCTTCCATCCGGTCGGCACGGCAAAAATGGGACTTTCCAGGGATCCGCTGGCCGTGGTCGATGACCAGCTGCGCGTGACTGGGATCGATCGGCTTCGCGTCATCGACGCATCGGTGATGCCGACCATCACGTCTGGCAATACCAATGCGCCGACTATGATGATCGCCGAAAAAGGCGCCGCGCTGTTGGCCGCGGACGCCAAGGCGTTGGCAGTATGAACGCGGCAGCGCGCGTCAGGGCCATATTGTTCGATCCGGTCGTCGCTTGGGCCGTGGTCGAAAAAGACACCGGCGATCCGGTTTACGTGCTCAGCCGTTACGTCGCGCTACTGGCGCTTATCCCGGCGCTGGCGAGTTTTGTCGGCGCGACGCTGATCGGCGTGATCGCGCCTGGCGGCGGCATAATCCGCGCCGGCCTGGTCGACGGACTGTTCGGCGCGATCTTCAGCTACGCCATGAGCGGCGCCATGGTGCTGCTGCTCGGACTCATCATCGATCTTTTGGCGCCGACATTCGGCGGCCGCCGCGATTTCGAGGACGCGTTCAAGCTCGCGGTCTATTCGTTCACACCACTGTGGCTCGCCGGAATTTTTCTCATTCTTCCGGGATTGCGTTTTCTGCTGCTCACCGGCTGTTACAGTATTTATTTGCTCTGGCTCGGCATCCCGCGCTTAATGAAAGTGCCCGAACAACAAGCCGCCGGTTTCGCCGCGGCGATTGTCGTTTGCGCCGGCGCGATGCTCTATGCCATCGCGCTCGCGCAACGCATGCTGTTCGGCACGCCGGGGCTTTGACTCGTCATGGCCGGACTTGTTCCGGCAATCTCCCTTATTCATGCTGAGCTTCGTTGCTTGGAATGCCCGGGACAAGCCCGGGCATGACGCTCGGCGTCACGGCGCTTCGACGATGCGTTTACAAGCCGCCGGCAAGCCGGACAGCGTCAATGGCGGTTTTGGCGTGGGCGGGATGAGCGGCGGAATTGGATGCAGCGTCGATTCCTTGAACCAGAAGTCGAGTTCATGACCGCAACCGTCGCTCGCCTCGGGCGGCGGTTGTAGCTTGCATTCGGGACTATCGGCCGGGCAAGCAATGCGGACATGAAAATGCTCGGCATGGCCCCACCACGGCCGCACCTTGAATAACCAATCGCGGTCTGCTCCCGCCTCGCGGCACAGCGCTTTCTTGATCGCGGCATTGACGAAAACGCGTGTCACCACCGAATCCTCAGCTGCGGTGCGGATGAGTTCGGTGTATGTGTGCGTCCAGACATTCGCATCGACGTCGAGCAGATCCGGCGCCACGACATTGGTCGCCGAGGCAAATTCGCGCTCCTCGCGGCTTTGCACGCGACCCGGCATTGGCGTGAACCAGATATCGACATCAAGCCCGACCTGATGGCTGGTATGGCCGCTCAGCATCGGCCCGCCGCGCGGTTGCGCCATATCGCCAACCAACAAGCCATTCCAACCGACTTTCTTGGCGTTTTTGCCGAGCCGCTTGATGAATTGGACGAGATGCGGATTGCCCCAATTGCGATTGCGCGACAGCCGCATCACTTGCCACGACGGCCCCTCGGTCGGCAACGGCGCGGCGCCGGCAAGGCAGCCGTCCGAATAGGTGCCGATCGAGTGCGGCGGACCGGGAAATGGCGTCGGCTTGCGCGCAAAAAACTCCTTGGCTGGCGTCGAGGCAACAGGGTGTTCGAGCGGCGGCAGCGGCTCGGGATTGAGCGAGCCGGGCGGCGTGGGATCGGGCGAAGGGTTTTGTGCAGGCCTGTCCTGCGCGGCGACAGAGCCGACCGCGAGAAGTAGGACAAGAAGACAGCGCAGAATTGCGAGCATCAGCGAGACTTTTTGCGCATGGTCGCCGCGTTGGCGGCCTTTTTGATGCGATAGGCGACGGCGCGCGAGCGGCGACGATACGCTGCCGCGAGTCGGTCGTGCTGTCCAGACAAGAACAGGTCGTTGTCCGCATCTGCGAGTTGCAGAAGCCGCTGCTCGGTTGTCGCATGCGGCTCGATCGAACCGTCATAGAGGATATGGCCGACGCTCGCACCACGCGCGGCAAGCGCGCGCGCCACCAGGAGGCAGCGATGGCAATCGAGTGGCTCGCGTTCGGAACACATCAGGCACAGGCGATGCCGCCCGGCATCGTGCAGCAAGCGCTCGAGACCGGCCTGGAAGATCGGCTGTCGCGCCATGGCGTCGTAGTCGGCGACTTTGTAATCGGCAATTCCGTCGCAATAGAGCGACAGATCGCGTGGCCGGCCGCCGAGCTCTTCCCCGAAGAACAGGTAATCCGTGCGCTCGCTTGCCAATAGCGGCGCGAGATTCTTTGCCGAGAACCAGGGACAAAATCGCGACACCGGTATCGAGCGGACGTCGGCAATGGCATTGGCGCCGGCCGCGCACAGCATCGCGGTGAAGCGAGGCGCCGGAATATTGGAATGCCCGATGGTCAACAGGTCGAATGCCGTCATGCTAGCTCGTCATGGTTAGCTCAATATTGCCGCAGAAAATTGAATCGCGCGCTTCGGCACTTCCCGTGCCGGCCGGTAACGTCTTTACAAGGTCTCCGAGCTACCTAATGAGCCGGTAGTGTTTCTTGTGTGTTTGGGCTGCCGGGGCATGCCATGCGTGTTTGGTCCTGTGTTCTCGCCGCGCTGCTGCTGGTCGCGCTGTCGACCGCCGCGGACGCCGCCATCGTCGTGCAAATCGACCGCGCGGCACAGCGCATGGCGGTGATCGTCGACGGCGCGCCGCGCTACAATTGGCGCGTTTCGACAGCGCGGCGCGGCTACATCACCCCGCCCGGCACCTACCACCCGGAAATGCTGGCGCGGCGCTGGTTCTCGCGCAAATATTACAATTCGCCGATGCCGCATTCGATCTTCTTCTACGGTGGCTTCGCCATTCACGGCAGCTACGAAATTTCGCATCTCGGCCGCCCCGCCTCGCATGGCTGCGTGCGGCTCGATCCAAGCAACGCCGCGATCCTGTTCGGCCTGGTGCAACGCGAAGGCACGGCGGCGACCACCATCGTTGTTCAGTAGGACCTTATTCACACGGGGACTTTTTCATTCCCTCCCCCCGCTTGCGGTGGGGAGGGTCGGTGAATATCGCCTCAGCGATATGAGCCGGCGGCAGTCGACCTCACACATCCACCTTCAGCGCGGCGATAAAGGCTTCCTGCGGAATGTCGACCTTGCCGAACTGGCGCATGCGCTTTTTGCCTTCCTTCTGCTTATCCAGAAGCTTGCGCTTGCGCGTCACGTCGCCGCCGTAGCACTTCGCGGTCACGTCCTTCCTAAACGCGCGCACGGTCTCGCGCGCGATGATCTTGCCGCCGATCGCGGCCTGGATCGGCACCTGGAACATATGCGGCGGTATTAGCTCCTTGAGCTTCTCGGCCATGGCGCGGCCGCGGCTCTCTGCGCGGGTGCGATGCACCAGCATGGCCAGCGCGTCGACCGGCTCGCCGTTGACCAGCATCTGGAGCTTGACCAGCTCGGAGGGGCGATAATCGGTCAGGTGATAGTCGAACGAGGCGTAACCGCGCGACACCGATTTGAGCCGGTCGTAGAAATCGAACACCACTTCGTTGAGCGGCAGGTTGTATTTCACCAGCGCGCGATTGCCGACATAGGTGAGCTCTTTCTGCTCGCCGCGGCGGTCCTGGCACAGCTTGAGCACCGCGCCGAGATATTCGTCGGGCGTCAGAATCGTCGCCTCGATCCAGGGCTCGCGCATCTCCTCGATATGGTTCGGATCCGGCATGTCGACCGGATTGTGGATTTCCAGCTCCTGGCCGGTGCGCAATTTGAGCTTGTAGATGACCGATGGCGCCGTCGCGATCAGGTTGAGGTTAAATTCGCGCTCCAATCGTTCCTGGATGATTTCGAGGTGCAGGAGGCCGAGAAAGCCGCAGCGGAAGCCGAAGCCGAGCGCCGCGGACGTCTCCATTTCGTAGGAGAAGCTCGCGTCATTGAGCCGGAGCTTGCCCATCGCGGCGCGCAGCGCCTCGAAATCGGCGGCGTCGACCGGGAACAGCCCGCAAAACACCACCGGGATCGCCGGACGAAAACCGGGCAGCGGCGCGGCCACTGGCTTGCGTTCGTCAGTGATCGTGTCGCCGACGCGGGTATCGGCGACCTCTTTAATCGAGGCGGTGAGAAAACCGATCTCGCCGGGACCGAGCTCTTCGAGCTCGAAGCGCTTGGGCGTGAACACGCCGACGCGGTCGACCTCATAAGCGGCGTCGGTGCCCATCATGCGGATGCGCTGGCCCTTTTTTAGGACGCCGTCGACGACGCGGAACAGCACGACGACGCCGAGATAAGAATCGTACCAGCTGTCGACGAGCAGCGCCTTGAGCGGCGCCGCGGCGTCGCCTTTGGGCGGCGGCAACCGGTGCACGATCGCTTCCAGGACTTCCGGCACATTCTCGCCGGTTTTTGCCGAGATCAGGATCGCGTTACTGGCATCAAGCCCGATCACGTCCTCGATCTGTTGCTTGACCTTGCCCGGTTCGGCGGCCGGCAGATCGACCTTGTTGAGTACCGGAACGATTTCGTGGTTGTTGTCGATCGCCTGGTAGACATTGGCGAGGGTCTGTGCCTCGACGCCTTGCGAAGCGTCGACCACCAGAAGCGAGCCTTCGCAGGCGGCGAGCGAACGGTTGACCTCGTAGGCGAAATCGACATGGCCGGGCGTGTCGATGAGGTTGAGCACGTAATCTTTGCCGTTGCGCGCCCGATAATTGAGCCGCACCGTCTGCGCCTTGATGGTGATGCCGCGCTCGCGCTCGATATCCATGGAATCGAGCACTTGTTCGACCATTTCGCGCGCTTCGAGCGCGCCGGTGAGCTGGATCAGGCGGTCGGCGAGCGTCGATTTGCCGTGGTCGATATGGGCGATGATGGCGAAGTTGCGGATATTTTCGATGGCTACCGCGCTCATGGCCGCGCAGATAACATCCGCGTCCGCAAGCGGCAAGGCGCTACGGTTCCCAAAGCGAAGGCGAACGCGGTAAAACCGCCGGTGTGGCGGCCAAAGCACTTACGAAGCCACGTAAGAGGGTACTAACAAAGCCACTTACAAGCGCCAGTAAGGCGCTTGTGGCGCGGCAGAACGAGCAATTGCGATGAATGTCGACACCATGCGCCGCATCGATCATCTGGCCGGCGTGCCGCTATGCGCCATCGCCACGCTGTTAGTGCGCTTGCGCGACTGGCTTCACTCCCGGCCGGCTCGGCCAGTGCGGCGGATGCTGTTCGTCGAATTGTCGGAAATGGGCACGACGCTCCTTGCCGAGCCGGCGATGCGCAAAGCGCGCACAGCGTTACCCGCCGAGCTGTTTTTCGTGATCTTCGAGCGCAATGTCGGCTCGCTCGAACTCCTCGGCACCTTCCCGCCGGAGAATGTCTTCACCATTTCCGACAAATCGCTGTTTGCGCTGGCGCGCGACACGCTCGCATTTCTGCGCTGGTGCCGGCGCAAGCAGATCGACACCGTCGTCGATCTGGAATTGTTTTCGCGTTTTACCGCACTGTTGAGTGGCCTGTCGGGCGCCGACCGGCGCGTCGGCTTTCATCGCTTTCACAACGAGGGTCTCTATCGCGGCGAGATGCTGACGCATCGTGTCGCCTATAATCCGCATATCCATATCGCCAAGAACCTCATCGCCCTGATCGATGCGCTGCTCGCGGCGACGCCGACGGTGCCTTATTCGAAGACCGTGATCGGCGACGATCAAATCAAGGTCGCCATCGCGCCGCCGAGCGCCCAAGCCCGCACGCGCATGCTTGAACGCATTCGCACGCTGGTGCCATTCGATCCGGCGCGCCAGCGCCTGGTGCTGATCAATCCGAATGCGAGCGAATTGTTGCCGCACCGGCGCTGGATGCCGGAACGCTTTGCCGAACTGATCGGCCGCATCTTGGCCGCCTATGCCGACGTGGTGGTGATGATCACCGGCGCGCCCGAAGAGCGTGCCAGAGCCGAGGAGCTCGCCCGCGCCAACGGCCCGCGGTCGGTGTCGTTTGCCGGACAATCGAGCCTGACCGACCTGCCGGCGCTTTATGCCCATGCTGCGCTGATGGTGACAAACGATTCCGGTCCGGCGCATTTTTCGGCAGCGAGTGGGCTTCCAACCATCGTGCTGTTCGGGCCGGAGACGCCGAAACTCTACCAACCGCTCGGCTCCTCGCGCGCGATCTATGCCGGGCTTGCCTGTTCGCCCTGCGTTACAGCGCATAATCATCGCAAGACCGCTTGTACCGATAATGTCTGCATGCGCGCGATCGCGGTGGACGAGGTCTATGCCGCGGTCGCCGAGGTGCTCGCCGCGCCGCACGTCGCCTCATGACTGTCGCCGAAGCCACACAACGGATTCGCAATCCGTTCGAACGGCTGTTCGCCGCGCTGATCGATCCGGCGCGCAGCGAGCGCACCATGCTGTGGCTCCTTGCCGGCTATGTCACGGCGTGGTCGGCCTACGGCGCAATCGCCAAAGGCAGCCAAGACCTTCATTTCGATATCGGCGAAATGTTCGCCTGGTCGCATCAGATCGGCTTGAGCGCGCCGACGCACCCGCCGCTCGGCGCCTGGCTGGTGCGGCTTTGGTTCGACGTTATGCCGGCACAGGATTGGGCGTTTTATCTGTTGGCAATTTTGGTCGCGACCGTGGCGCTGTGGATCGCCTGGCGGATTGCCGGCCGCTATCTGCCGCCGGAAAAGCGCGTGCTCGGTCTGGCGCTGTTGAGCCTGCTGCCGTTCTATAATTTTCACGCGCTCAAATATAATGCCAGTTCGGTGCTCACGCCGTTTTGGGCGGCGACCACATGGTGGTTTTTCCTGTCGTTTGAAACGCGGCGCGCGAGCTTCGCCGCGCTCGCCGGATTTGCCGCCGGCGCCACCATGCTCGGCAAATATTGGTCGATTTTTCTGCTCGCGGGTCTCGGCCTGGTGGCGCTGACAGATCCGCGTCGCGGCGCCTATTTTCGCTCGCCGGCGCCCTGGATCACTATCGCCGCCGGCGCCGCGGTCTTGGC
>JBASAH010000368.1:0-2745 GCA_049650505.1 Xanthobacteraceae bacterium | reverse complement strand
GGGCGGCGCTTGGGAATCCGGCGAGCGCGCCGCCGACGCTGTGCTGCGCCGGCTCGGCCCGGTGAAACAACCCACCCCCGCGGCGGCGGAAAGCGAAGCCAAGCCGAAGCACAGAGCAAAACCCGAGCCGGCCGAACGCCGCATGCCGCGTTATGAAAGCGCACCGCGCGGCTATTACGGGACACCGCAAATCATGCGCGAGCAGCGGTGATTTACGCCCGCAGCACGCCACCGGTGCGCTTGCCGACTTCGCCGACGATCTTGGCCGCGAGCGCCTCGATCTCGGCATCGGTCATGGTCTTGTCGCGCGGCTGCAGCGTGACCGCGATGGCAATCGATTTCTTGCCTGGCGCGATGCCCTCGCCCTCGTAAACGTCGAACACCGTGATGCCGGCGATGAGCTTGCGATCAGCCGATTGGGCCGCGCGCACGAGGTCGGCGGCTTTGACGTCGCGCTCGACGACGAAAGCAAAATCGCGCTCGACGGGCTGGAATGATGAAAGTTCGAGCGCCGGCTTGGCGCGCGTGCCGCGCGCTTTCGGCTCGGGTATGCGCTCCAAAATGACTTCGAAGGCGACCAGCGGCCCTTCGGCATCGAGCGTTTCGAGCGCGCGCGGATGCAATTCGCCGAAATGGCCGAGCACATTCTGCGGCCCAATCTGGATCGTGCCGGAGCGCCCGGGATGAAACCAGGCAGGACCGCCGGGCACGGTTTGCAGCGCTTGCGCCGGCGCGCCGGCGGCGGCGAGTACTGCCAATGCGTCGGCTTTGGCGTCGAACGCATCCACTTCGCCGTCGCGCTTGGTCCAATGGCGGCCGATGCCGGATGGTTTTGCCAAAGCGCGGCGCAGGCCGGCCGCCGCGGTGAGCTGATCTTCGGGCCGATCGCCGCGAAAAATTTGTCCCACTTCGAATAAAGCGGTGTCCGCAAATCCGCGGTCGGCATTTTTTTGCGCAGCCGCCACGAGCCCGGGGATCAGGCTCGGCCGCATTTCGGAAAGATCGGCGGCAATCGGATTAGCGAGCGCCAGTTCGGGCTTGTCGCCGCCGAACAGTTCGGCCTGCTTCTTGCTGACAAACGACCAGGTCACCGCTTCGATCAAGTTGCGCGCGGCGAGCGCTCGCTTTGCTTTGCGGGTGCGAACCTGGATCGCGGTGAGCACCGGCTTGCGCGGGGTTTCGCCGCGATCGAACGGCACCGACGGCACGCGGTCGACGCCGACGATCCGCACCACCTCTTCGACGAGGTCGGCTTTGTCGACCACGTCGGCGCGCCATGATGGCACCGCGACTTTGATGCTTTCGCGCTCGCCCTTACCTTCGCCGGCCACTTTGAAGCCGAGACTCTCAAGTATTCGGCCGGCGTCCACGAGCGGCACCGCGAAACCGGTCAGCCGCGCGGTTTCTTGGACCGGAAAATCGATCACCTGCTGGGGCGTCGCGGCGCTGCCAGCCACCGTGATTTCTGACGGCGTACCACCGCACAGATCGAGCACCATGCGCGTCGCCAATTCGAGACCTGGTGACATGAAGACAGGATCGACGCCGCGCTCGAAACGATAGCGGGCGTCGGAATTGATACTGAGCTTACGGCCGGTTTGCGCGATGTTCGTCGGCACCCATAACGCCGATTCGACGAGCACGTCCGTGGTGGTTTCCGAACAGCCGGTCTTATCGCCACCCATGATGCCAGCGAGCGATTCGACGCCGTCGGCGTCGACGATGACGCACATCGTGTCGTCGAGCACATAGGTCTTGCCATCGAGCGCCAACAAACTCTCGCCATCGCGCGCGCGTCTCACGGTGAGGTTGCCGCGCACTTTGGCGGCATCGAACACATGCAGTGGCCTGCCGCGGTCATAGGTTATGAAGTTGGTGATATCGACCAGCGCATTGATCGGACGGAGCCCGATCGCGGTGAGCCGGCGGGCCAGCCAGTCCGGCGACGGTCCGTTTTTGACGCCGCGAATGAGCCGCAGCGCGAAGGCCGGGCATAGCGACGGCGTCGCGCCGAAGTCGAGCGTCACCTTTACCGGGGACGGAAATTGGCCTTTGACCGGCGTGATGGCCGCGGTTTGCAGCTTCCCCATGCCGGCCGCGGCGAGGTCGCGCGCGAGGCCGTGGACGCCAGTGCAATCGCCACGGTTCGGCGTCAGATTGATTTCGATCATCGGGTCGTCGAGCCCGGCATATTTCGCGTAAGGCTCGCCGACCGGCGCGTCGTCCGGCAATTCGATAATACCCTCGTGGTTGTCGGAGATTTGCAGCTCGAATTCCGACACCAGCATGCCACGGCTCTCGACGTCGCGGATTTTGCCGACGCCGAGCGTGATGTTTTTGCCGGGAATGAATGCGCCGGGCGGCGCGAATACGCCTTTCATGCCGGTGCGTGCATTGGGCGCGCCGCACACCACCTGGATCGGCTTGCCGTCGCCGGTATCGACCATGCAGACGCGCAACCGGTCGGCATTGGGATGCGGCTTGGCTTCAATCACGCGCGCGATGACGAACGGCACGAATAGTTTCGCCTTGTCCTCGATGCGCTCGACCTCAAGCCCGATCATGGTGAGCTTGCCGGCGATCTCATCGAGCGAGCGATCGGTTTTAAGATGCTCCTTGAGCCAGCCGAAAGTGAGCTTCATCATGCCGTTTCTCCGGCGGGAGATGAGGCTTCGTTCTCCTCACCTTCCCCCACCCGGGCCGCGCTTGCGCGCGCCCGAGTGCATGCTTGTTGGGGGAGGTCGC
>JBASAH010000367.1:0-2801 GCA_049650505.1 Xanthobacteraceae bacterium | reverse complement strand
CTGTACTCGTCCACTGAGCCCGCGCGGCTAGTATCCCGATTCCGAAGTTCGCACGCTTTGTCGGCATGCTTTCATGGGAAATTCGGAATTAAAGGGACCCTAGCAAAAATATAATCCTAGCGCGGTTTTTGGATTTGAAGTTCCTATGAGAGCTTCCGACTCAACTGTAGGAACTTCAAATCCACCGCACTGGCGCGATTGCGAACGGGCCTGTGTAACGAGTACGGCCATGCGGCACATTTGCATCGCGGCGATCCTGGCGAGCACGCTGTCCGGCTCGGCCGTCGCGCAATCGCTGCGCCCGTCCAATTCACCCGATGGCACGAGCCAGTCCGCGCGTCGAGTGCCGCCCAAACAATCTGCCGTTCGTGCGCCAAAGCCGGTAGCTCGACAGTTTTCCGCCGCGCCGCGGAGCGAGCCCGCGGCGTCGCTGCAAACCCAACGCTATGGCGTCCAAGGCTATGGCGCAGTCGCGACGCAGGCTGCGCCGGCATCGCCCAGTCCCGGCATCCATGATTTTTTCGCGACGATCTTCGCCGGGCCGATAATGTTGTCGCGCGCGTTTCGCCCGGCCGATTCGCCATACTATGGAGGGCAGGGCGGCAACGCGTCTCCTGCTTACGCGCCGCAAGCGTATGCAGCGCCCAACCAAACCGATGCCGCGAATTATGCGGCCGATCCGAAATTTCTCCGACAACTTGTGCCCTATAGCGGCGGCGAAGCGCCGGACACCGTCATTGTCGATACGACCAACAAATTCCTTTATTTGGTCGAGGATGGCGGCAAGGCGCTGCGGTACGGCATCGGCGTCGGCCGGCCAGGATTTTTATGGTCGGGCGTTAAAAGCGTCACCGCCAAGCGCGAATGGCCCGATTGGCGGCCGCCAGCGGAAATGATCGCACGGCGGCCCGATTTGCCGCGTTTCATGCCGGGCGGCGTCGATAATCCGCTCGGCGCGCGCGCTCTCTATCTCGGCTCGAGCCTTTATCGCATCCATGGCTCAAACGAGCCTTGGACCATCGGCACGAACGTGTCGTCCGGCTGCATCCGCATGCGCAACGATGACGTCACGGATCTTTATGAGCGCGTAAAAGTCGGCACCAGAGTCGTGGTGATCTGAACTCTTCCAAAAACCGGCAAGCTTTTTCGGGATCATGCTTTAGAAGCGCGATTTATGGCCGAGCGAGTGCATATCCGCGCTCGGCAAGAATTTGCGGGAAGCGTTCGTCTAGGAAGAACGTATATTCGCGCTCGCGCAAATCGGTTAGCGGATCAAGCTGCCGCAAATGCACATCGACTTTTCCGGGATGGCACATGACAAGACCGCCGTCGGGAAGGCCGTCGAGAAATTCGCCAAACAACTTGCCGAAATCGGCCTGCGGACGGAACGACTAAGTGCCGGCAAAGGCGGGGTTGGTGCGTATGCCGTGCTTGGCGGCAAGCCGGCGCAAGCGTGCGCTCAAACCGTCCAGGATATAGCCCTTCGGATCGCTGAGACTTTTTTGCGCCGAAGCGGGCCGCCCGCACTGCCGCAACCAAGCCCGCGGCGCTGACTGTTTGATCACGCGCAATAGCGCCGCGCTAATCTGCGGGAAAACTTGAATGTGCTGATGGCCATCGATGTAATCGGGAGCGCGGCCGAAAACGGCGCGAAACGCCGCGAGTTGGCTGGCGATCTCGGCCTCGAGGCGCGACGCGTCCAGCCGGCGTAAGAGCCCGCGGCCGGCCATGCCGGCTAGCGGCAGAAACGCGGCATCGCGCAACGGCGCAAAATCGGTGAGCGGACGAAACGGCGCGGTGAGCGTCAGATGCAAGCCGATCGCGGCATGCGCGCCGGCGGCATCGCGCAGCGCAACTGCTTCGCTCGCCGAGAAGCTCGGCGTTACGACCATGACCGAGGCGGCATTGATGCGGCCGCGCGAGATCAGCTCGCGGATCGCAGCGCTGACCGCCGGCGAGATGCCGTAATCGTCGGCGCAGAGCCAGATCTGCCGAAGCTGTGTCTCGTTCATTCGGCCGCGGTTCGCGCGTCGGACTTTTTGACCGCGTCGTTGAGCTTCACTTCGTGCTCGGCGACGAAATAGACCGGGCGGCCTTTGATCTCGGCAAGAATCTTGCCGATATATTCGCCGACCACGCCGATCATGATGAGCTGCACGCCGCCGAGCACCATCACGCCGACGAAGAGCGACGGATAGCCGGGCACGGCCGTGCCGTAGACAAGCGTCTCATAGACGATCTGCAGGCCGTAGAAAAAGGCGACGAGCGCCAATACCGTGCCGATCACCGTGGCGAGCCGCAGCGGTGCCACCGAGAATCCGGTGACGCCATCGATCGACAAGCCGATCAAGCGGCGCATATTCCAGGTACTGCGGCCTTCCGCTCGCGCCTCGGGTTCGTAATCGACGCGCATCTGGCGAAAGCCGATCCAGCTCGACAGCCCTTTGAAGAACCGGTTGCGCTCCGGGAGCTGGCGCAGCGCATTGGCCGCGCGCGGCGATAACAGACGAAAGTCGCCGGCATCTTCCGGAATCTTCGGGCGCGCGCCCCAGTTCAGAAGAACGTAGAACGCCTTTACTGCCGCGCGGCGGATCAAAGACTCGTTGGCGCGATGCGCCTTCGCGGTATAGACGACATCGCAATCTTCATCGAGCCAATGTCCGACCAACGTCTCGATTAGAGATGTCGGATGCTGACCGTCGCCGTCGATGAAAAGGAGCGCGCCGCGCCGCGCGTGGTCGAGGCCGGCGAGCAGCGCCGCCTCCTTGCCGAAATTGCGCGACAGCGAAACTACCTGCACG